>NZ_JAVKBY010000252.1:0-29698 GCF_040222985.1 Coleofasciculus sp. F4-SAH-05 | reverse complement strand
GAATACGCCCAAAATCTTTGCTAAGCAAGGATTTTGGGCGTTATTTCGAGTTAACTTAGACTGTGGAGGCATAAAATCACGGTATAACTGAATTTGGAGCCGTTTTAACTAACAGTTTGGCATAGTAAGTCCGGAAGAGCCCTTTGTGTTTCGGGATGTGTTGATGCCTCTGGCGAAGGGAGCGCTGGAAGATTACACGAAAGATTTTCTTAAGGATTGTATTCGGGATTTTGCGGGGCTGTTTGAGAACGATACGCTGCATACCGTTGTCGGGAAAGCGTTGAAAGAATTTCTGGTATTGGTTCAGCAGGAATTGGAAGATGCTGAGGTGTCACAGGTGGAGGTGGAGGAGTAATATGGAAAGGAGATCCTGATACTTTAACCTTGCTCAAACAACTCATTCAATCTGATGTTCATGGGAATGTGCGACATTCAGCAGTACAGGAATTAGCTAGAGGATGGAAAAAAGACCCGGATACTTTACCCCTGCTCAAACAACGAGTTCAATCTGATGATAATGGGAATGTTCGACGTGCGGCGATACAGGAATTAGCTGAAGGATGGAAAAAAGACCCAGATACTTTACCTCTGCTCAAACAACTAATTCAATCTGATGATGATAAGTTTGTGCGAAGTGCGGCGTTACAGGAATTAGCCAGAGGATGGAAAGATGAGCCGTGGCTATTTGAATTATTGTACAATTGCGCTATTAATGACCCCTTTCAACGTCAGGACAACTGGGAAGACAACCCTCGGCAAATTGCACTTGAGAGAATCATCAAACTGTATCCTGACCATCCCAAAACACTAACCTTATTACGCGATAGAGCAGAAAATGATACTGATGATAAGGTGCGAGAGTTCGCCCAGAAGAAGTTAAAGCAGTTTACACAAAATCATTAAATGGGTGCGTCGCTAAAGCGACGACTACAAACAGGTTTCTTTCCTATCTTGTACCTGTTCCATCAATCCGTCTTGGGTTTAAACACAGGGCGACCCGATAAAATTGAGAGGACGGGTGTTGTTGATTTATGCAGCGGGTCTAAAACCTGTCTTGATTCAGGATAAGACATCAATTATTTGTAGGGGCGGGTTTAGGGACTAAATTGAAGGCGTTACCAATAAATGAACAACAAAACCCGCCCTCCCCACTTTCCTGACGTGCGCCCACACACCCCACCCAAAAGCCGGGGCGCTAGATCAGGGCACGATATTATCGTGCCCCTACCGAATCGATGATCTGTAGGGGCATGGCATTGCCATGCCCGATTATCACCATCTTGCGCCCAGTGTCACGTCCTTTAGGAATGGTGCGTTACGCTAAAGCCTTGAGTGATGGTGCGTTACGCTACGCTAACGGCACCCTACGGCTTGCTTATTTTTGGGAGCAAATATGACAAATGACAAATGACGAATGACAAATGACGATCGCGCTGCATAAGCTCTAGCCGCTCAGAGTTAGATCCGACTGAACAACCCTTAAACTATGGAGGTACAACTCTTGAGACGATATCCTCGCCCACGTAGCCCCTGATACACGAGTGATGAGCAACCATTTGAGCGCCGTAAAAATCCCCACTAACACAGCTTCCCGATATTGGAGTGCGATCGCGATTGATGCAGCCGGGAGACGCCAAATCCGGGAAATTACTGAAGCGAAGGCATTTTTCCTCGCATCATTCCCTGATTTTACCCCAGAGACTCAGGTATCAGATTCCCAGGTTCAGCGTCAACTCTGGTACTGGATGCAGGAAGCAGAGGATGCATGTAGAGACGCGCCATGGCGCGTCTGGGGAGCAGATCTTTGTCTCAAATGCTTTATGTCGCAGCAAATTGACTACGTTTGTCGGGGGTTAGCCAGTCGGTTTGGTGCGGAACATGGCTTTAACAGTAGCGATTTATTACCCTTTGTCTTAGACGAAGAAATCGGTAAACCCCACCGCCATTCTCCCACCTATCAATCCTTCCTGGATGAAATCTTACACAGTTTTGACCCCGAACAAAGCAGCCTCGCTACCTGGACTAGCCGTCTGGTGAAACACCATAAACCCCTCAATCAATTCTTACTCGAACATGGGATTTATTTAATTAGTGACTGGGCAATTTTAAATGATACCAAACCCAAACAACTACACCGTATTTTCGCCGAGTTTCACCACTTAACCCCACTGGAAATCCAACGCGCTCAACAGATTCTCGATGCTTATCACGCCGTCTACCGCAGTCAACGCCTAAACCAACGTCTCGCTGGAGTTAAAGGAAAATGTCACCCTCCCACCCCCGAACAATTACAGCAAATGGCGCAACGCCTTTCCCCTCCCCTACGCCCAGAACCCCTCCTCCGCCAACTGCAACTGATCGCCTCTCGACTGCGTGAGTACCGAATTTATGTACGCAGCGGGAAGTTAAACAGTGAATCCCTGGATGCAACCCCTAATAAACCCCTCGATATCGCCTATTCTGAACCCACACCCGACGAACAAAACGAATTTTTAACCGCCTATCGCCAACAGTTTCTTCAGGGTTTAGATACAGCCATCGCCCAAATCACAGGCGATCGCACTAAGAAATTACAGCGCCGAGATGCCCAAAAAGCCCAACAGTTTCTCACCGCGTTGGATCTGTTTCACTGTCAAGGACAATCCATGTCCGATATTGCCCGAAACTTTAACTATAAAGGACAATTTCAAGTTAGCCGTCTCCTGAAACTGAAGGTCCTTCGCGCTGATATTCAACGAGAATTACTGGTGTATTTAAGCGATCGCATCCTGGAGAAAGCCCAACGCTATACCAATAGACAACGGCTGCAAACTGTTCATCACCAGATTCAAGAGGCGATCGCAGAACAAGTCACTAAGGTGATCACAGACGCGGAGACAGAAGCGAGTACGGCTACCCATGAACGCCATCAAAAAACCCGCAGCCTATTTGCCCAAAGACTCTGCCTTTATTTGGATAACAGGAGTAATATATCATGACTTTCTACTCAACCACTCAACCCGGGCTTGATGGTGACGCTTTCGCCATTGAAACGATCCAACTCTCTGACGATGCGATTGAACAAGCCGTTCACCTCGCCCAACCCATTGCTAATGAGGAACGCCAATGGCAAACCTATCTCAATGCTTTAGCCTTATTTGGCTTTGAGACATGGTTAGCCGAACGGAGTTCTGAATTGACGGTAAATCGCGATCGCACTTCCCTGTTCAACTCTGCAACCGCGAATCTGATTGAAGCGGTTTGTCATCTTCAAGTGAATGGGTTTAACCTCTGTCTGATTGCCCAAGGTAGTCTATCAGATGATCAGGTATCCTTACCCCGAACCGTTGTCGATATCCCCGAATTCATCCCCCATTTCTACGTCGTGGTAGACGTACAAGAGGAAGAGGAAACCGCCGTGGTTAAAGGGTTTATTTCCTATCCCCAACTCATCGAACACCGGGATACTCTGGGATTAACCCCTGAGGAGGATTGGACCTATTCATTCCCCCTCGATGGCTTTGACACCGAACCCGATCACCTCCTCTTAGAATTACGCTGTTTAACCCCCAGCGCCATCCCCCTCCCCCCCATTCCCAGTGATCGCCGCCTGCAACTTGCCCAGATGCGATCGCACCTGGAAACCCAACTCCCCCAACTTCAGTCTCCGACATCTCAACTTTGGCACCATTTAACCTGGGAACAAGCCACCCTCGTACTCACCCGTTCTGAGTTACGCACTTGGCTGTATCAACTGCAAACCGATCCCCAAAGCCAACCCACCCTCCGAAACTACCTGTCTGATGTCCTCAGCCGCATCACCCGAAACGTAATTAATGTGGGACACTGGTTACAGGATGAACTAGACGAACTTGCTCAAGAACTCTCCTGGCAACTTCTCCCTAATTTAACCCCAGCTAGCGCCCTGCGACGATCATCCACCGACGAATGGGATGCGATCGTGCAACAACTGGAGTACAATAACGTCCAAATTCCCCCCCAAGCCAAGGGCGCGTATCGCAATCTCCAAGTGGCAGACATCCCCCTGCGCTTATATGCCATAACGTGGCCCCTCTTATCTGCAACTGTCCCCGAATGGGCGTTACTGATAATTTTAGGTACAGATTCGCCAACGGGTTTCCCAGAGGGTCTAATATTACAGATTAGTGATCAAACCGAGAGTTTAGTCGAACAAGAGTTAGATGCGAATAGTTCCTATTTCTTCACCAGTGTAGTGGGAACATGGCAAGAGACGTTTGGCGTCACGATCCGTTTAGGATCGGATATTGAACACATCCTGCCTCCCTTTGGCTTCAATCTCTAGAATTAGAACTAAAGCCCTGAACTAAAGTACTCGAAGAGAAGCCGCTCCGCGTCTACGGGCTAAAAGCTAAAACCCGTTTTAACGGGTTCAAACTGATATCTTGCATCTTTGTCAGTGGGCTTGCTGCACAAAGCCAAAATCCTTAACCATCAATACTTTGAGCTTTATTGACAGAGAGTTTGATTCAATGAAATCGGGTAGCATCCTTCATAAGTATGGCATCACTTTGCTCAGGAAAAATGTACCCTTGCTCCCCCAGCTCCCCCAGCGTTCGACTGAACTTCGACAGGCTCAGTTGCCGCGCTCACGCCGAAGTCTTCCCCAGCTTCAAGAGCTCCCCCTCACCACAACACTTATTCAGCAGCCCCTAAGCTAGTCCGCGCAGGCGGACTTTGTTTGTGTAGCTGCGACTTCTAGTCGCCAGGGCTTCTAGTCGCCAGGGCAAAAAAGGGGTTTCTATTAAAATAGAATATAAAACTTTTGGTTCCTTGGGTTTTAACCCAAGGCGGTTGGTGAGACTGTAGCTTGAAATTTTGCTTCTGCTTCTGCCTTCTGCTTTTTTATGGTGTCATCTGCTCGATCCTGTAAACTACGATTTTAGCCTCATGACCTATTTATCCCTACCCCACCGACTTCACTCCCTCAGCTTGGCGACAGCGACGCTGCTGTTAACATTCCTATCGCCGATTTCCCTATCCCCTAATCTGTCCCTATCTCTATCAACCCAGGTACAAGCCCAAACCTCTGAAGATCAGCTTGGTACAGCCCAACAGTTGCTAGAGGAAGGAATTGATCTGTATCAGCAAGGTCAAATGCAGGAGGCGTTAAATCGACTAGAGGAAGCATCCAACCTATTTAAGCAAGGTGAAGCCCTCGCAGAAGAAACCATAACTCTGACCCAAATCGGTTTAATTTATGAGCATCGTCAACAGCATGAGGATGCACTAAACGTTTACGAACAAGCCTTAAACCTAGCCAAAACCCTCGATGATCCTTACCAAGAAGCGATCATCCTCGATTACATGGGTTCAGTCTATTCAAGTCTAGAACAATATTCTCAAGCACTGGATCTACACCAAAAGTCACTGGCACTTTTCCGAGAAGTGGATAATCGCCGCAGTGAAGGCATTGTATTGGGCAATATCGGCAAAGTTTATTTCGCTCAAGCTCAAAGTGAGCCAGCGATTAATTCCCTTAAAGCAGCGTTAAGCATTTATCGGGACTTGGACGAAAAAATCTTAGAAGGAGAGGTTCTTTATTACCTAGGATTATCCCATCAAAATTTAAAAGACTATACCCAAGCCTTAAACTTTCACCAGCAAGCCTTAGATATTTTCAACGATGAGAATATCCCTGAGTTGCAAGCTCTAGCTTTATACAATATGGGGACAATCTACAGTCAACAAGGGAAAGATGAAATGGCGCAAGCGTCTTATCAAGATGCATTGGCGATTTTTGAAGAATTAGGAAATGAGCAAGGAATTGCAGCTATTCGTTATCAAATGGAAACCCTTGAATAGTAATTTAGGGGTGGCATGCCTTTCCGTTTGCGAGGAACTGTCCTCAACTAGAATTCCCGAATGACTAATTACCCATGAGAAATGACAAAGAACCGATTTCCAAAACAGAAGCCAAACAACTGCTAGAACGTTTAGTATTTGACGATGAACGTCCTCAAGACTGGGTACAGGATGTTTGGGGATTGAGTCCAACCTTAGGAGAAAGTGGCGCCAAATTGCTAGAGGTATTTGAAGCATTGATTGAATGTTGTCCTGATGAGAAATTGGAAAATTTAATCCAAATTTATTATCAGGATAAGTTGTAAAGGGAACACCTCGACTTCGCTCGGTGTGTCACAGGGAACAGGGAACAGGAGGATATGAAGGTTGGCGAGAGTTCCCTCCCCTTGACGACGGGGAGGGTTAGGGAGGGGTCAAATGTTTTCCAGTGAAACATCCTATTTAGTTAACGCTTACTCCTAGAAAGCAGTCTTGACACATCAGCATGCATCAGGGCAATATTGGGATCGCGTTGAATCGCTTGATAATAACGTTGCTCTCGATTTGTCCCCGCTTCATTAGGAGAAACCAGATAACGGGCTTCGTCTAAAAGTTCATTTGCCTGATGCAACGTTATCGGTTCTTTGGCACTCAACGCTTCATCAATCTGAACAATAAATTGAGAGAAAGGGCGTAACCAACTAAACCATTCATCTTGAACAACCAGTTGGAAAAACTCTCCTTTTGAACGAATACGCCCATGAAACCGTTCATACCTATCGCGTTCCGAGTGGAGAAGGGCTTTATGCAGTTGCAGCAGCGCCGCACGCACATCGCGCAGGCGTTGAAAGGGTAGATTTCCGGGAGAATAGGTAAATGACATGAACCAGGATTGCGATCGCGACTTTCTTTATCTTAGATTGAGTTTAACATTGGTGTAGCGTACCGTTCGCGATCGCGCTTTAAAGTGAGTTAATGATAAACACGTTATTATGGACAATAGTACGTCTAATTTAAAACTGATTCTTTATAATGTATAATGAAAAAAGTTTCGCGATCGCGTAAAATTGAACCACGATAATACCTTAACACTACAGTGGGAATAATTGTAGCTTGCTTCTCGCGAAAGCGAGTATGATAAATGATAAATGACGAATGACAAATGACAAATGACAAATGACGAATGACGAATGACAAATGACAAATGACAAATGACGATCTCCACCGATTCTAGCTTTGCCGATACCCAAAGCCATTGGGCAAAAGACTCAATTCACCAGCTTTTTACCCGCCAAATTATCAGTGGTTATCCGGATGGTAGCTTTCGCCCCAATAACTCCGTTACCCGGGCTGAATTCGCTGCGATTTTAAATAAAGCCTTTCCCCAGGCTACCCCAGTGCGCGATGCAATCAACTTTCGCGATGTACCCGCCAATCACTGGGCAAATTCCGCGATTCAAACCGTTACCCGTGCTGGATTTTTCTCCGGTTATCCGAATGGAACCTTTCGCCCCAATCAACCCATTCCCCTTGTGCAAGCGCTGGTAGCATTAGTGAGTGGGTTACAGTATGACCGTGACCCGAATCCTAACTCAATTCTTCAACAATACTATGATGATACGGCGGCTATTCCCAATTATGCACGAGGCGCGATCGCAACCGCAACCCGTCAGTTTTTAGTGGTTAACTATCCGGATGTCAGACGCCTACACCCGAATCGCAATGCAACACGAGGCGAAGTCGCTGCACTGATTAGTCGGGCGTTAAAACTTCCTGGCGTTCCCCGACAGTATATTCCGGGTTGGGATATCATCGCGATTGAACCTTTATTTGATGATGCGGATTCCTTTAGCCAAGAACGGGCGAGGGTCAAACTGGGAGAGAAATGGGGATATATTGATAAAACTGGGACATTTGTTGTTGATCCGCAACTAGATGAAGCCGAACCCTTTTCCGAAGGAATCGCATTAGTCAGATTGCAGCAGACTGTCGCTAACTTAAGCGGCGTTCGTAGTCGGCACTTTAGTGCCAGAAGCGCTAAAGCGCTGACTACAAACTCTCAGAAGAATGATAACGATTTAGAGGGACATGATATAACACCACAGCAAAATCGATTCCCCTCACCCGAAATTCGAGGCGTTTGGCTAACGACTACCGATAGCCAAGTTTTTAACTCCCCCAAAAACATGGCTGAGGCGATGGATTTCCTCGCCGAAACCGGATTTAATGTCGTTTTTCCGGTGGTTTGGAATAATGGGGCGACGCTTTATCCGAGTCCCCTAATGCGAGACACGGTGGGATGGGAAATTGATCCCCGGTTTACGGGACGAGATCCCCTCGCCGAACTGATTCAAGCGGCTAAGAACGTGGGATTAGCCGTAATTCCCTGGTTTGAATATGGCTTTGCCAGTTCCTATAACCAAAAGGGTGGACGCCTACTTGCCCAAAACCCAGATTGGGCGGCGCGGGATAGTCAAGGCAATTTACTCACCAAAAATAACTTTGAATGGCTGAATGCGTTTGACCCCCAGGTGCAGGATTTTATCATCGGACTTATCCTAGAAGTTATCCAAAATTACGATATTGCCGGAATTCAGGGAGATGACCGTTTACCTGCCCTACCCTCAGAAGGGGGGTATAATAGCCAAACAGTACAACGCTATGTGCAGCAGTTCAACCAGGAACCGCCTAAAAACCCAAAAGACGCCCAATGGCTACAATGGCGGGCGGATTTGCTAACCGATTTCCTGACTCGTTTATACCGACAGGTAGTGACGATTAATCCAGAGCTGATAATTTCTATCGCACCGAGTCCTTATCCTTGGGGATTACAGGAGTATTTACAGGATAACCAAGCGTGGGCGGATCAGGGATTGGTGGATATGATACATCCCCAATTCTATCGCCGGGATTTTGCCAGTTATAAACAGCTTGTTGATCGGTTGGTGAATGACCAATTAAACCCAGTACAATTGTCTACGGTGATACCGGGAATCCTGATTAAAAGCGGGTCGTATCGCATCAGTTCCCAGGATTTAGTCCAGGCAATTGAGTACAATCGCGATCGCGGTTTAGCCGGGGAGGTGTTATTTTTCTACGAGGGCTTGCGCCAGGATAATGATACCCTAGCCAAAGCCTTGCGATCGCACGTCTATGCTCAATCCGTTCCCTTCAACACTGCACAAGTAAAGGCACAAGGATTTACCCATCGCCGCGTTGGTGCTGAATATCGTTATATTGACCGCTTCGGGAATCTTGTCACTCAGCCTGAATTTGATTGGCTAGATTCGTTTCAGGAGGAACGGGCGCGAGTGCGAATGGGGTACAAGTGGGGCTATATTGACAAAACGGGACAACGGATCACTCGTTTAGAATTTGATCAGGCAGATCAGTTTGCCGAAGGATTAGCACGAGTAAAAATTGGTAGTCGGTATGGGTATATCGATTTATCCGGTCAATCCGTAATTTCTCCCCAGTTTGATCAAGCGACTCGGTTCAGTGAAGGGTTAGCGGCGGTGAAGGTTGAAGATCAATGGGGTTATATCAATAAAATAGGTCAATGGGTGATTCCAACTCAGTTTGATCAGGCGGAGTTGTTCTCAGAAGGATTAGCGGCAGTACAACTCGCTTTTCAATACGGATATTGTGACTCAACGGGTCAACTGGTGATTCCCGCGAACTTTGACGCGGCGGGTTCATTTGCCCAAGGACTTGCCCCGGTTCAATTGCGCGATCGCTGGGGCTATATTAATCATACTGGAGCAGTAGTCATTGATCCCCAATTTGATGCGGCTCAACCCTTTTCCCAAGAATTAGCCGCCGTCAAAATTGGATCATTGTGGGGGTATATCAATCAAAAGGGCGATCAGGTCATTTCACCAGAATTTGATCAGGTCAAACCCTTTAGTGACGGATTAGCACCTTTTCAGAGGGGGAAACGATGGGGTTATATTCGTAATCTGTATGAAAAATCGTAGGGGCGCACCGACGTGCGCCCGTGTCAACTTAAGCTAGAAAACCAATGCTGGCAAGGTTTTAAGCTGTGTCTATTTACTGCTTGACATTTCCCCCTCACCCCCAGCCCCTCTCCCAAGCTTGGGAGAGGGGCTGGGGGTGAGGGCTGTAGCTTAAGTTGACCCATAAGACCGACGCGACGTGCGCCCTATCACCGACTTAATCGGCTGGTGTTAATACTTTCTGTGACAAAATGTCATTTAACGGATTTACAAAAGAAAAGTCTTGGTGAAAAGGGTTTCTCTTACTAGCTTTAACAGGCATATCTTGGCGGCAGCTGGAACAAAACCAATAAATGCGCTTGTCACGAACGTGAGCGAGTAAGTGAGATGAACAACAAGGACAAGTATTCATAGTTATTTCTCCACCCGACGTTGATCAGCTTACTTATTAAATGTAAAAATTTTGGGGAAGAATCGGGAAGAAATTTAATTTAATGTTTACCTATCAAAAGACAGATGTCACCCTCAAATTAATTGTGTAGGATAGTAAGCTTAGATAACAAAAAATCAATCAATCATATTTTATGTTACATCAAATAATTTATCTTGTCTTTGATTAAGTAGGTCGGTGGAAATAAGCCGAACTATGTTAAGTTCTGTGAATGTTCCTCAAACCCTTACATAAACGAATGACGTAGCTTGCTTCTTTTCGGGAGCGAGTATGACCAATGACCAATGACCAATGACCAATGACCAATGACCAATGACCAATGACCAATGACCAATGACCAATGACCAATGACCAATGACCAATGACCAATGACCAATGACCAAAAAGGTGGAAACACTGATTCTCAAGGGATTGCATCGGTGTGCAATCAAACGGATTCGATATTACTCAGTTGTGATTAAAATCCGTTGCGATAACAACGGATCTAGAGTCTTGGTAACAGGCGAAGCTGGAGACGGATTAGTTGTCGCGGCATTAGTAGCCGGAACAACAGATATCTCCTGACTATCGTGATTACCAAACCAATGATTTGGAGTATGGCGAATACGAGGCAGAAGTTGAGCAGAATAACAAGGATAGTTGTTCATAATCAATGAATGCACCCAACACTTAACACCTTACATCACTTCTACTCTACCGTCATCTTGCAGATAAACAGCGCGAACCCCTGGAGCACGACCACTGGGCAATACTTCGATTCGTAAGACTCTGGCTTCAGGTTGGCGGATATTCACGTTTAAGGGTAATCCTTGGGTATCCCACAACACCGCCGAAAAATTCGGGTTAGTATTCCCACCTCGGACAAAGGAGAGAACCTGTCCGGGACTCACAGGCAAAGGATCTGTAACATCGACCTGTTGAAGTTTGATCACACTAGAGGTTAAATTCGCTACCTCAACAGTAATCCGTTGACCCGGTACAAATTTGACGGATTGTTCTCTGCAACTGCTGGCAGCCACGCAGGTTTCCGCTTGTGCTGGATGAATATCAGCCGTTGATGATATTGCCAGAGTCGTGGTGGCTAGAAGCACCAACGGGAATTGCTTCATGATTTGTCCTTTGTTATTCGTCATTTGTCATTTGTCATTCGTTATTTGTTAAGGCGTAGGGTGGGCAAAATTTATAACGTTTAAAACCCTGATCGTATTTTTTTCTCATTTTTGCCCACCACAGAATAACTTTTTATTGATTATCATTGCGGCAAAATCTCAGGAAAACGCCAACTATTCCGTATCGATTCAAAATCAGCATCAGTTTTCGCTTGTTCGCGTAAATTGGGATTAACAGCAATTGCCTGTTTGAGACTATCAATCGCCAGCTCAACATAACCTTGTAACGCTCGACAACAGGCTCTATTATACCAAGTATCAGCCAAGTTCGGTTCAAGTTGCAGGGCGTGGTCGTAGGCAGTAATCGCCTCTGTATACTGTTGCGAGTGATAAAAAGCGTTACCTAGAGAATTCCAAGCCCGCTCAAAGTCAGGGTTAAGTTGAATGAGTTTCTGGTAGGATGCAATTGCCTCTTTAAATCGGTGTAACTCTGTCAAGCATAGCCCTCGATTGTACCAGGCTTGATAGACATTGGGATTAAGCTTAATGGCTTTATCGTAAGCCGCGATCGCGGCGTCATATTGTCGGTTTTCCAAAAGTTTATTTCCTTGGTCAAACCACTGTAAATCTGCGGCATTTGGGGTTTGATTTCCCTTTTGCTTAATCAGCCAGACAAAGCCGAGAAAACAGACAATTAATGCCAACTTCGTCGCGGGTTGCCTAAACAGGACACTCCCTAACTGAATCGCTTCGGGAGGAATCTTGAGAAGTAAAGCAATTCGATAAATGAACAGAAAAAGCCCTTGACTGGCTGCTGGTACAAACCATAACACGCCAAAAATAAACCAAAAGCTATATCGACCTAATTTGTTGAATCGTTGCTGTAGCGATTGCGGTAACCAAGGGCGGAGAATTCCATACCCATCCAGAGGAGGAATAGGCAGTAAATTGATGACAACGGCAAAAATTTGGAGGAAAATAAGAAAGGCTAAACTTTGCCCCAACCAACCCTCACTCGATACCGTAACCAAACCCAACCAAAACGGAATTGCCAACGCCACCGTCACCACGGCATTAGCAAAAGGACCAGCCGCCGAGACTGCACTATCCCATCTGCGATCGCGTAATTTACTATGGTCAATATAAACTGCCCCACCGGGAAGGGCAATTCCCCCCATCACCAAGAAAATCATCGGCATTAGCAGACTCAAACCCGGATCAGTATAGTTGAGGGGATTAAGCGTCAAATAGCCTTTATCCTTAACCGAAGTATCGCCACCGAAATAGGCGACAACCGCATGACCAAACTCGTGCAAGCACAAGGATACCATCCAGCCGCCAAAAACAAACAATCCCGCCAGCCACATTACCGCTTACTCCCAAGCGAAAGGAATATATTTAGTTTGGCAAATTTTGCGCGAGTGTGTGATATCCCTGACTGTTCCCTGTTCCCTCGCCTCACCCCAATACTTACGCAATATATTCATCCCAGGTTGCCACTACCCAGGTATCAGTTGGAACTGGTGTTTTTAGTCTAGTCATGAATTCCTTTAAGGTAACGCTTATAAAATATTATTTATTCAATGTAGTTAAGATATCCTAACCCAATTATGTTCATGTACTCTTCTCCACTTTGATTACAGCCTTCAATGTTTTGCCATTACCCATCCACTTCAACCATTTTTCACAATTTTTGCAGTACAATCCTGCCGGGTGAGTATTATTAGTTTCCTTTAATTTTCCCCATTCGCTTTTGCATTTTGGGCAGGGAGACCCCAAACATATCGATATCTGTATTGGCATTGGGAAGCATAAGAATTTGACAACGGTAGAAGCTCCCAATCAGCGAAAATATAGGGTTTAGAACTCGCTGGATGATATAATTGTAGATCAGAAGTGTTGAATTTGGGTACATCTGTAAAACCTTCATATACCGTAGTGTGGGCATTGCCCACCAGCCTTAACTCAGCATCATCCTATTTAGGCTTGCTATATGAGACAATAGAGCGATTTTGGCGTTGAGTTAGCGACTGATTTCTCTAAGATTTAAATTTGCTTAATTCTCATAAGTATTTCCCCGAATCGCTAAAGTAAACGTAATTGAGTCTTTTGACTCCCTTCTACCACCTGACTCGCTTCCTGCTTATCATCTTCAGATTCCTCTACCTCTAACCAACTATCTCCTTGCCCATCCAACAAATATTGAGCGGCTTCTAACATATCTGCGGCAATATCTTTTAAATTATCTTGACTCTCTAAATACGTCTTCAGCGCATCCATGGGATTCATACCGCTACCCACGCCCAATTCTGGCAAACGCGGACGGGCTAACTGACTGACTAATTCGGGGCGAATCGTATAACTGTGGGCTTCACTCAAGGCTTGATGAATTGTACTATTATCGATTAAATCCAACTGATCAGAACGGACTTTATAAATCAACCGAACCACAGCGTCGTTAATCGTTTTTTTCTTAATCGCTTTAAGTAATGCCGCTTCTGGATCAGCTTCCTCATCCAGATTCACGTTAATTGTGCAGAATGGACGCACAGGTAAGGGACAAAACTGCCACTCAACCTTCCCTTTCTCTAACTCGATTAAAACATACCCCTTGTCTTCCTTTTCCTCACTAAAATCAACCCGTTCAATACTACCCGGATAAACCACAGGTGGGTTATTCGATGGATTCAGATTTTGATGGCGGTGGACATGACCTAATGCTACATAATCAAAACACGATCGCGCCATCAGGGATAGGGGAATAGTAAAGCCTTTACCCACCGCTAAAAAACGCTCTGCGCCAAAACTAGCCCGATCTGCCATTAAATGGGCTAAGAGTATAGTTGGTGCTTGGGAATCCAGCCGCCGAATTTCTCCTTCTAAGATGGGTTCAAGGCGTTGAATTAATAACTCATTCACCTCGCCTAAGGCTAACCCTTCAGTTTCTGGGCGTGTCAGTAAACTGGAACGAGTTAACCAAGGTAAGGTAATCACTTGGACTAAACCATTCCGAGTTTTAAGTTGATGAGTCGCCAGTGTATCACCCACAATAAATCCTGGCACACCTAGAGTACGATAAAGACATAAACTTGCCCCCCCATTTCCTTGGGAATGTTGGTCATGATTTCCCACCAGTAATACCGTGGGAATTTCTGCATCCACTAAGCGGCGAAATTGAGTAGCAAAGGCTTCTTGCACATAAGGTGCGGGTGTAGCATCAGGAAATGCATCGCCGCCAAATAAGACTAAATCCACGGGTTCAGCAATGGCGCGATCAATACATTGAGACAAGGTATTGACAAAATCTTCTAAGCGTGTATTTAACCCCGTTTCTGGATTAGTTCGCCCATGGGAGAAGCCACTACCTAGATGGATATCTGACAGGTGAAGAATTTTAATCATTAGTGGAAACCATTTTAAATTTGTAGGGGGGCAAGTTTATCTACTTTTGTCTCCCTATCAGAGAGAACACTAATACAAAACCCGTCCTGTCTCAATGTAGGGACGGATTGATATATTTTCGTTTCCCTATTGATGATAACGTTAATTCCAAACCCTGATCGACTGTAGGGGCGGGTTTCACGATTAACATTTTTTTGTCACCCCGATGTCACTAAACCCGCCCCATCCAATGGCAAGTTTCACAACTAACATTTTTTGTTACCCCGATGTCACTAAACCCACCCCGACAAAGGACAAAGGACGAATGACGAATGACTAATGACTAATGACTAATCCGCAAATTGGTTCAGAATACTCGCAACGACAGACAACACAATTGAACCAATCAAGGCGTCAAGAGGTCCACTAATCGTAAACATGGCACCCGTTAGGTAGGCGACTAAGGACAAGGATATGGCATTAATCACTAACAGAAATAGCCCCAATGTCACAATAGTCAGGGGTAAAGTCAGCATGATCAGAATCGGTCTGACGATAGCATTGACAATCCCTAAGATAATCGCCGCGATCGCAGCCGCCGCAAAACTCCCGATCGCAATACCCGGTACGAGATAGGCAGTAATGATTAATGCCAGTGCCGTAAACAGCCACGTTAAGAGAAAATGTTTCATGGGTTTGGTCGAATAACACACACCCGAATTCTAACTGGCGAGACGTATTGTGGGGGGTAGGGAGCAAGGGAAGCAGGGAAAGTAGGGGAAGTAGGGGAAGCAGGGGCAGCAGGGGCAGCAATGATACATTTTCCTCGCAACGTAAAATTTTATAAAGCCTTATCCCCTCACCCAAGCCTAGTGGTACAGTCTCAATCGCCCGTCCATTGACACAGCTAAAATATATAGTATAGAAGCCGATCAATCATTAATTTCCTAAATCCTGTAACCCTGTAACCCTGTAATCTTGTAATTTTGTAATTTTGTAGGGGCGAGTCGCTGGACTATCATAAAGGGGAAATGTATTAATTATCTCGACTCGCCCTACTCATCAGTGGAAACAATTAGGGGCAAATCAATCATGTCACCTCGCCTCATCAATAGTCGATATGCTCTATCTCCCAATCCTCACTCAGGAGGGATGGCTGAGGTTTATCAAGCCAATGATATGCTGGCTAATGGACGGCAAGTTGCCGTAAAGTTATTCACACAAAGGAATATAGAGGAGGAAATCAGCGCTGAATCCTTCAGGCGCGAAACTCAAGCCCTCCAGGAATTGAAGCATCCCGGAATCGTGGAACTTCTCGACTCAGGTAAGGATGAAAATACGGGTTTTTCAATCGCCAACCAGCTACTATGAACTCCTGAAATAAGCGCGAATTAGTTGGCAAAAAGCAAAGAAAAAGAACCCGCGCCAAGACCCAAAAGCCGTGAAAGAAAGGCTGAACGAAATAAAGTTAATACTCGCCGAGGTAATGCCAGATATTAGAGCCGAAAAGGTTGTGGTGTATGCGATTGACGAAGTTTATCTATTAGAGGGAGATAACGAATGTAGACAAAATTATTGGTCAAGCAGAAAAGGAGAGAAAAAAACCGCGATCGCGAGAACAGGATCTTCTTGCTTTAAAAGCTATTGAGCGCCCATCGCCATTTTTTCAACCAGCATTAGCCCTACTCTATAAAGCCAAAGATAGGGATGAAGTGCAGGTTACTTTTGCCATTGATGGTAGGCTATCCCCTGAGCATGAACAAGCTTTTTCTCGTGCTAATGGTGTGAAGAAACTCCGTATCCTGGAAAATATTAAGGACAGCGAATTCAAGACGTTAGCAGAGGATATTTTAGGACGTGAATTTGTGGCTCAAGCTCCACTCGCTGACGTGGAGAATCTGCAAGATAAGGTAGCTTCGATTCGCGCTACTATTGAAACCACTCGCCAGAGTATTGAACAAACCCAGACGGATCACGAAAAGAGAGAACTTGAGCAACAACTTCAAGCCGCTAACCAGGAAATAGAACAACTCCAGGCTCAACTCAATGCTGTTCCGATTCGTTGGTTAGAGGTTTACGAACATCGCCATTTGCTCGAACAGGCGCTCCGAGATAGTCAAGAACGTCTTTTAATTATTTCTCCTTGGATTCGAGCAAACGCGACAAATAAGTGGTTAATTCAACAGTTAGAGAAGCTTCTCAAGCGGGGAGTCAAGGTTTTTATTGGATATGGCTTAGGGGAAAAGGAAGATCAGAAAACCCGCGATAAGAAAGCAGAAAACGCGATAAAAAAATTAGAGCAGCAGTACGATAACTTTTGTCTCAAGCGTTTGGGTGATACCCACGCCAAAATCATTATCTCTGACTCCAAGTTTGCTATTGTCACCAGTTTTAACTGGCTGTCATTTAAGGGAGATCCCAACCGCACATTCCGGGATGAACGGGGAACATTAGTATCTGATTTGCCAAAAATTCAGGAATTATTCGACAAAGAGACGCAGCGATTTTAACTTGAGGTTCGTTCGTAGTAAGGGCTTTAGCCCTAGATTTGGTTAGGTAACCTTGTAATCTTGTAGGGGCGAGTCGCTGGACTAAGCTGTCATGCATTTAAATTGGGTATTAGTAGCGAGCAAGATGCTCGCACTACCATCCTTTCGCCATTATTGACATTAAGGTTTAAATGCCGAACAGCTTATCATCAAGGGGAAATTCATTAATTTTCTCGACTCGCCCCGCTATTATTAAGGGGAAATTCATTAATTTTGTTGAGGAACCCGAATCTTTTGTCACTCCAGAATCAAGGATAACTTGGTGGGTTAGGTTGGATAGATCATTCAATGGTTCGTTTCCGTGGGTTGAGTACCGCCTAACCCACCCTACTGACCCAATTTTTCGGTCACTCCAAATGTAAACTTTTATAACGCTTTATCCCCTCACCCAAGCCTAGTGGTAGGATGAACAACTAAAGCTAGGGGTGCCTGAGCAACCAGGCTGAGATTACACCCTGAGAACCTGAGACTGGTTAAGACCAGCGGAGGGAAGCTGTTTATTAAAAGGAATGTAAATATGAGATCACAATGGGTTGCCAAGCGGCAAGGACAGGGTAATGTTACACAAATGCACTACGCCCGCCAAGGTGTGATTACCGAGGAAATGGATTATGTCGCAAGGCGGGAAAACCTCTCCCCCGAATTGATTCGGGATGAAGTGGCGCGGGGACGATTGATTATTCCTGCCAACATTAACCATACCAACTTAGAACCGATGGCGATCGGCATCGCGTCTAAGTGTAAAGTCAATGCCAATATCGGTGCGTCTCCTAATTCTTCTAATATTGACGAAGAAGTCGCCAAGTTGAACCTGGCGGTTAAATATGGCGCGGATACGGTGATGGATTTATCCACGGGGGGCGGAAACCTAGATGAAATCCGCACGGCGATTATCAACGCTTCCCCTGTACCCATTGGTACGGTACCCGTGTACCAAGCCCTGGAAAGCGTTCACGGTACGATAGAAAACCTGACGGCGGATGATTTTCTCCACATTATTGAGAAACACGCCCAGCAGGGGGTTGATTACCAAACCATCCACGCGGGACTTCTGATTGAACATCTACCCTTGGTTAGAAATCGCCTCACTGGGATTGTCTCTCGCGGTGGCGGTATCCTGGCGAAGTGGATGCTGCACCACCATAAGCAGAATCCTCTCTACACTCACTTCGACGATATTATCGAGATTTTCAAGAAGTACGATGTCTCGTTCAGTTTAGGCGATTCCCTGCGTCCAGGATGTACCCATGATGCCTCTGATGAAGCGCAATTAGCTGAACTGAAAACCTTGGGACAACTAACTCGCCGCGCTTGGGAACATGATGTGCAAGTGATGGTGGAAGGTCCCGGTCATGTGCCGATGGATCAAATTGAGTTTAATGTAAAGAAGCAGATGGAAGAGTGTTCCGAAGCACCGTTCTATGTGCTCGGACCCTTGGTGACTGATATTGCTCCGGGTTATGACCATATCACGTCCGCGATCGGGGCAGCCATGGCGGGGTGGTATGGGACAGCCATGCTGTGTTATGTGACGCCGAAAGAACACTTAGGATTACCCGATGCTGAAGATGTGCGAAATGGCTTAATTGCCTATAAAATAGCTGCCCATGCTGCTGATATTGGACGCCATCGTCCCGGCGCACGCGACAGAGATGATGAACTCTCCCGCGCCCGTTATAACTTCGACTGGAACCGCCAGTTTGAGTTGGCACTTGACCCCGACAGAGCAAAAGAATATCACGACGAAACCTTGCCAGCAGATATCTATAAAACGGCTGAATTCTGTTCAATGTGTGGACCCAAGTTCTGCCCAATGCAAACCAAGGTTGATGCGGATGCGTTGACAGAATTGGAGAAGTTCTTAGCCAAGGAACCTGTTAAGCAAAGCTAGCTTAAAATTATAACACATAGAACAAGAGGGTGGGTATTACCCACCTTTTTTTCTTGTTTATTAACTGGAATTGATTCTTAGGGCTTATGCAGGTTTTCACCGTTTCAGTCAAAATAGTTACCAGCAAGTCATTAATGTTCATGCTTCAAGTGGTGTGGCTACCATTTAGATACATTGTGCAGTGTTTCAAAACGGTTAACCCTTGTTTAAGCCGAATCGTCAACGTAGAAGGTTAAAAAAAAATCTGACTAGAGGAATTGTCAGTATCATCAGATGGCTGGCAAAACTCGGTAAAGGTTTATATAACACGATCGCGTCGCTGCGATCGCATCAGCCGCATCAGTCCTCCTCTACTCCACCCCCGATGCAAGCTGCACCCTTACCTGGCAACGAAGCAGAACGGCTCAAGGCTCTTCAGGGATACAACATCCTTGATACATTGCCCGAACAAGACTTTGATGACATGACGATGTTAGCCTCGCACATCTGTGGGACTCCCATCGCCCTGATTAGCCTGATTGATCAAAATCGCCAGTGGTTTAAGTCAAAAGTTGGCATCGAGGCGCAAGAAACACCCAGAGACCAGGCATTTTGCGCTCATGCTATTCTGAATCCCAAAGATATCATGGTTGTACCCAATGCCTTAGAAGACGAGCGGTTTGCCGGGAACCCTCTGGTAACGTCTGATCCGAATATTCGATTTTATGCTGGTGCTCCTTTAGTAACTGAAGATGGTTTTCCCCTGGGAACCCTCTGTGTGATTGACCAGATTCCTCACGATCTCACACCGCAACAGATCAACGCCCTGCAAGCCCTCAGCCGTCAGGTGATTAACCAAATGGAACTACGGTTGAATTTAACCCGATTAAATCGCCAAGTTGCTAGGCGTCAGGAAGTCGAAGCCAAGCAGCGAGTCTCAGATCAGCAAGTCGTCGAACTCCTGGAAAGCATGACTGATGGGTTTTTTGCCTTAGATCGGAAATGGCGGTTTACCTACGTTAATCAAGTCGGCGCTCAAATTTTACAGCGCCAACCTGAAGAATTACTGTGTCAGAATATCTGGGACACTTTTCCCGATGCGGTGGGTTCAAAATTTGATCGGCAATATCACAAAGCGATGGATAAACAGAGTCCTGTCACCTTTGAAGCCTTCTACCCACCCATCAAATGCTGGTTTGAAGTGCGGGTGTTTCCCTCCTATGAAGGACTCTCAGTTTTCTTTCATGATATTACCCAACGCAAGCAAACCGATGCGGCTTTAAAACGGGAAAAGCAAAAAGTTGAGAACTTGTTACTGAATATTCTGCCCCAACCCATTGCCAAGCAGTTGCAACATGAACCAGGATTAATCGCCCAGAAACATGAAGATGTGACCATTTTATTTGCCGACTTGGTAAAGTTCACTCAACTAGCCGGTCAGATTTCTCCCCAAGAACTGGTTAGCTTGCTCAATATGATCGTTTCGGCGTTTGATCGATTAGCCCAAAAGCATGGCTTGGAAAAAATTAAGACCATTGGTGATGCTTATATGGTGGTTGGCGGACTACCTACCCCTCAGAGCAACCATGTCGATGCGATCGCGCAAATGGCACTGGATATGCAACAAAGCCTTGAACACATCAACACCTCAACGGGTAAGAATTTTCGTTTGCGGATTGGGATTAACACTGGAGTCGTCATTGCTGGCGTCATTGGCACGACTAAGTTTAGCTATGATATTTGGGGTGACGCGGTGAATATCGCTAGCCGCATGGAATCTCGCGGTCAACCGGACAAAATTCAGGTGACTGAGACAACGTATCAGCGCTTGCGAGACAAGTATGAGTTAGTCGAACGGGGGTTTATCCGGGTTAAAGGCAAGGGGAAGATGAAAACCTATTGGTTAATTGGTAAGAAGCCGTCAATTGTACAACAGTAAGAAGTAGGCGAACCGCTCGCACTCCTATTCCCTTCTACCTTCTGCCTTCTACTATAAATCGTGACCAATTTGAGGGTTAATGTATGTCTCACAATCTACAGAGGAAGCAGGAAAACTGAATGATATCGCTAACGCCATACCAGAAAGAATTAAGAACATGAGCCAGGATTTGCGGCGTTGGTGTTCATCGGATTGCGTGTGTTCATCCATTAGCCAATTCCACAGTAGGAAGCACAGACTGACTCCCGGTTCTAGGTGGGATTTGAATAACCAGCCGATGAGGTTAGGAATTAGGAATTCGGCTAATAGCCAGAGTTTCTTTTTCCAGGTTTTGGATGTTTGAGATTTCATGGTTTGACCTCGTTTAATTTTGGGTTATGAGGTCTATTGTGGCGATGGAATAAACAGATTGAAAACTGGAATAAATAGTTAGAAAAAGTTATTTGATTGATTGGTGTGGTGGTAAATTGCAGTTATAGCAGTAGACACATCGATTAGGACAAACGAACTGTTGTAGAGACGTTGCATGCAACGTCTCTACTAAATGATGCGTCTTAACCGCTATGGCGATTACTATAATTGTCTGTCAATAGGGGTAAATGGTTTATAAATAGTCGGAAATAATTGGAAATAGCTGGAAATAGTAGGTTTTATTTTTTAGGGTGTTCCTACTGACAATTTACATCGGTTTTGCTACGTTAAATGTAGGGGCGCAAGGCTTGCTATCTAGGTCAAGTTAAGCCACAATCCCCCTCACCATCAGCTTAAGCCAGCCCTCACCCCCAGCCCCTCTCCCAACCCCCCTCGTTCCCCCCTACCCCCCACATTCCCCCCTACAAGAGGGGGGAGGACTAAGGATGCTTCGCTTTTTTGGCAAGGGGGGAGGACTAAGGATGCTTCGCTTTTTTGGCACGGGAGAGGGGAGCAAGAGGGGAGAAAGAGGGGAACAAAAAGGGATTAAGCAGCTAACTTTTCACGGTATGTGACACAAGGAAGGGAGGTAAGTTTTGATCCTTTGCTTCGTTCAAGGGAACCTAGTTTTGAGTGAGAGATTGTGTAGGGGCGGGTTTCACTACTATCTTTTCGGTTGCATCCAGATGTGACTAAACCCGCCCCGATTCAGGTTTCTAGACTTCCCCTAAAAAGTTAGGCTTTGAAGGGAGACGGGAGGGGGATAAAAGCGGGTTAGGGGATGAGGGTGAAAATGTCAAAAACCTAGGGTTAACACTATGAATTACAATCAAAACTTTTTGGACGATATCAACCAGCAGTTATTTCCACGAGATATTACCGATAAAAATCTCAGAAAACGCATCTTCTTTCCGCTGCGGTTTCAGCGGCGGGAGTCTCAGCCGTCTCATCCGGAAATCGCCAAACAAATGAGTAAGACAGAACCGTTACAGGGGGTTAATTGTCAAACCTCAATTAATACAACGGTACAAAATGTAATTCGGCGGCTGGTGGAGGTGTTTGGTGAGGAAATGGCAAACGATGGGGTGAATACAGCGCCGTTAATTCAGCGACAACGGGGTAAAAAAGGCGCGTGGGAGGTGGTTTATCAGTGGTTGTGGGAGGATAAGTTTCCCCGATGGCAATTGGATTGGATTTGGCAGGGGTTGGTAAAGCAGGCGGATTCTCCAGCAGATTGGATTCGATTTACTCCGGTTAAGCCGGGGGATAGGAAATTAGTGGTTCCTCTGGGGAAGATGCGAGAACAACCTGTGATTGGCTTGAATATTCCCTCGATGATGCATATTGATTTAGAGTGTGAGGCGGGACATTTATTATTACTGAATCGCGGCAGTGAGAGTCAGTATGTAATGTGTCCATCAGCCGCATTTGCGCCAAGGACATCGCCTCACCGGAGAAACAATTCTCGTGCCTCAGCTTGGGGCAATGTGTGAGCAAGATAAAATTAAGTTTGATAGTCCAGGAAAAGAAGAGTTTCTGGGGATTGTAGTGAATCGCTGGTTAGAGTTTCCCTGGTTAAAACCGAATGAGGAGGAACCTGCACCGATTTGGGATACTGAACGGTTGCATCAATTGTGGGTTAATTTGGAAGGAGAGGAAAATTGGCGGGGGTTTTATCAGGCGTTTGAGGTGGTGGAGGTGTAGATAGACGGCTAAACCTTAATCGTTTATGTTCAATCTTCTGTTTATGTAAACGTTCTGAATACTGAGGAGAAACACCAATGGATGAACAACGAATGACTGCCTATATTAACCTGATTGAATCTCTGTTGAATTGTCCCAATGGGGAAAAATTCTCCTTATTGCAGGCGAACGCCGAATTAGTGGATGAGGAGTTTGTGCAGGTAATGAAAGCAGTTGCGGCACAAATGGCTGAGGCGGGAAATGAGAATGCCGCGAAGTGGTTACTAGCGTTAGCAGCAAAATTAGCGGAAATGCTGGGGAGTTACTCAACCTCTCCCCCTGCCCCTCTCCTGCAAGGAGAGGGGAGTATTTCTCGCCTCTTCGCTAGTAGGTTGGGAGGGTTAGGTTCAACCTCGGTAACACCTCAAGATTATCTCGATTTCTTGATGTCTGTATTGCAGGTAGTGGCAGATGACCCTTGTCCCCAATCAATATACCCTCTGCTACAAAATAATCTGGATAAGCTGGATGACAACTTAGCCCAGATATTGGCAGCTTTGGGAATAGAAACATTCACTGAAATTGAACCAGATGCTGGTGAATTTATCGCTGAGAAGATTGGCAATTTTAGTAATTTGATTCAACACTTCCCCTTGGGGAATATCGCTAGTAACAAAGAAATTGCTATTGCTGGCTATCAAGCCGTTGCTGCCATTTTTACCCAGTCAGACTTTCCCCAAGATTGGGCAACCACTCAAAACAATCTGGGGAATGCCTATAGCGATAGAATACGCGGGGATAGGGCTGAGAACCTAGAAGCGGCGATCTCACATTATCATAACGCTTTACTTGTCTATACCCAGTCCGACTTTCCCCAACAATGGGCAGGTACTCAAAACAATCTGGCTCTTGCTTAAGCTGTCATGCATTTAAATTGGGTATTAGTAGCGAGCAAGATGCTCGCACTACAAGGATTTCGTCATTATTGACATTAAGGTTTAAATGCCGAACAGCTTACTATCATAGAATTTCGGGGGATAAGGTAGAGAATATAGAAGAAGCGATCGCACATTATCATAACGCCTTACTTGTCTATACCCAGTCAGACTTCCCCCAAGATTGGGCAATGACTCAAAACAATCTAGCTCTTGCCTACAATCATAGAATTCGTGGGGATAATGCAGAAAATATAGAAGAAGCGATCGCACATTATGATAACGCTTTAGTTGTCCGTACCCAGTCAGACTTTCCCCAAGATTGGGCAACCACTCAAAACAATCTGGCGGCTGCTTATACTGATAGAATACGTGGGGATAGGGCACAGAATTTAGAAGCCGCGATCGCACATTATGATAACGCCTTAGTTGTCTATACCCAGTCAGACTTTCCCCAACAATGGGCAATGACTCAAAACAATCTGGGGATTGCCTACAGCGATAGAATACGCGGGAATAAGGCGGAGAATTTAGAAGCGGCGATCGCACATTATCATCAGGCTTTACTTATCCTTAAACAGTCCGACTTTCCCCAAGATTGGGCAATGACTCAAATCAATCTGGCGACTGCCTATAGTGATAGAATACGCGGGGATAGGGCTGAGAATCGAGAAGCGGCGATTGCACATTGTAAAAAAGCTTTACTGGTCTATACTCCCAATAATATCCCAATTGAATGCTTCAAAACTAGCTGTAATTTAGGCAACCTCGCCTGGGATAATCACGATTTTATATTAACGATTCAAAGCTACGAACTAGCCATCCAAGCAGTCGAACAAAGCCGCAATTGGGTGATTGATGAAGAACGCCGCCAAGAGATTCTCACGGATTCAATTAACGTGTACGAAAGAATCATCCAAGCTTATCTGAATATTGGTGAAATTGGCAAGGCTTTAGAATATACCGAACGCTTCCGTTGTCAACGCCTAGTTGAATTGATGGCGAGTGATGTGCTTAACCCAGGGGGAGAAATTATTCCAGAAATCCAAGAATTGTTAATCGACTATGAAGAATTGCACCAGCGGATTAATAGCCTACGGTTTAGTTCTCAAACAGAAGCGACGTCAGCATTAACCGGGAGTCGTCGATTACCGGATGGGGAAGCATTAACAGCACACCAAGCAGAAATTGAGAGATTAGAGGAACAAAAACAACAGGTTTGGAAACAACTACGCCGTTATGATCCGGTATTGGCGGGACAAATTCAGGTAGAACATCTGAATTTAAACCAGATGCAGGAGTTAATCGAAAATGATACTACTGCCTTGCTGAGTTTCTATACTACAGATGATGATACTCATATTTTTATCCTGCTTAAGGATAAGAGTCCACAAGTCTATACCTGCCAAGGACAGGGGTTTAAAACATTCCAGATGTGGATAATTGAGAACTGGTTTATTCCCTATATTGAGGCAAATGCAGAATGGCGAGAAAAGATGGGAAGCTTTCTCCAAGAACTCGCCCAGCGTTTGCAGTTAAAGGATTTGATTTCTCAGTATCTCACCGGAATTGAGGAATTAATTATTGTGCCGCATTTGTTCTTACATCAAATGCCCTTTGCCGCGTTGCCGATTGATGGGATAGAGACGTTCCTACGGAAGGGGGAGAATTCCAAGCCTCTCTCCTTGCAGGAGAGAGGTTTGGAGAGAGGTTTTCTAGATCCCGTGAAAAGTAAGGGAGATGGAGAAACACGGGGGTTAGTCATTGGCAAAAAATCTCAACCCAAAGTAACCGTAACTCCCACTACCTATTTAGGCGATTTATTCCGGATTCG
Organism: Coleofasciculus sp. F4-SAH-05; assembly: GCF_040222985.1. NCBI lineage: Bacteria > Bacillati > Cyanobacteriota > Cyanophyceae > Coleofasciculales > Coleofasciculaceae > Coleofasciculus > Coleofasciculus sp. F4-SAH-05. Next base: position 3,778 of record NZ_JAVKBY010000252.1, on the reverse strand, counting down.
GATTGTACCAAGCTGCCAAATTCTCTACTATTGCCAGCAACGCCCGCCAATCCCAAATCAGCCGACAATGGGTATTGTTGAAGATGCCACAGAAGACTTACTGTTCACCCGCTACGAATGCGAAACCCTTGCCCAATCCTACGGCGTGTCTGCCGATAAACGCCTGCAAGGGCGCAAGGCGACAGTAACCGAATATCAAACCTTAGCCTCACAGGTGCAAATTCTCCACTCTAGCCATCATGCCACATCGAATCCGATGCAACCTCTAGACTCTTATTTAGTATTAGGAGATGGTTCTCTAACCCTGAGTCAACTCATCAGCCCCGGTTGGCGAATGCCCAATTTATCTGATGTATTTGCTTGCTGCTGCGAGGTCAATTTTAGTGTTAACGAAGTTACCGATGATTTACTCAGTTTAGCCACAGGATTTCTCTGTGCTGGAGCCAGGAATGTAGTGAGTACCCAGTGGTCAGTAGAGGACTTAGCCAGCGCCCTGTTAGCGATTTTTTACTACAATTTTCGTCAGGCGGGGATGAGCCGTTCTCAGGCGTTACAGCAGGGGCAGATTAAACTGCGGAATTTAACCGGAGAGGAGTTTGCCAGGAATTATCAAGGGGAGATTGGCAAGTCGTTGCAACAGCAGTATGATCAGGCGATGATTCGGCGGAATGATGCCAACGTTAAAGGTGATGTGGCTGAGTGCCAGAAGTGGCAGGATTTAGCGGATAAGATTCAGGTACAGCAGCAGCGTTTGCAGTCGTTGGCGAAAGAGAAACAGCCTTTTTATCATCCCTATTATTGGGCAGGTTTTGTCTCTCAGGGATTGGCTTGATATTGTGTTAGAGACGTTGCATGCAACGTCTCTACATCCATAAAAATGATCTGTAGATAAGGGATTACAAATTTTTGCTATCCTGTTGGCGCTGTTGATAACGTTGTTGAATATCCTGAATCGTAAACACCGCTTGAAACTTTAACCCAACCGACTGGTAAAATTCAGCACCGCCTTGCTGACGGTCAACCAACGCCAGCACCTGATCCACCTGATACCCCGCCTCTCGCAGTCGCTCAACGGCTTTCATTGCCGATTGTCCTGTGGTTACCACATCTTCTAACACCACAACCTTGGCGCCGGCTGGCAGATTCGGACCCTCGATATATGCCCTTGTACCATGTCCTTTGGCTTCTTTACGAATAATTAAAGCAGGAATAGGTCGATTTGCGATCGCGGACACCACACTCACCGCACTGACAATCGGATCAGCGCCCAAGGTTAAACCCGCAACAGCTTGGGTATCCTGGGGGAGGTAAGAAAGTAGCAATTGTCCAATCGCTAATCCTCCGTGAGGATGCAGCGTCACCTGTTTACCATTAATGTAATAGGAACTGCGCTGTCCCGATGAGAGAACAAAGTCTCCCTCTTGGTAAGCCAGTTGACAAAATAAATCCAGCAGTAACTGACGCTCTTGCGTTAATGGGGTTGAGGTATCCAGAGAAAGCAATGGTTTACTGTTGTCAGTCATGATAGTTCAGAGGGTGAAAATCCAACCACCACTATACTGAATTCAAGTATTCAGAATATTATTGAGGAAAAGTGAGGCGAAGAATTATGCATAAGGGGTTGAGGATATTGCTCAGGGGTTTGGTCGTTGCGGCGTCCACGATAATGGCAGGCACAGCACTGGCACAAACAGAACCCTCAGACTTTGAGCCAATCCGCCTAGAAACGATTCCAGACACCTTTGAGCGAGCGTTTTTCAACGAATCGGGAACGTTTTACGAAAACCGCAGTCTCGGACGTCAGCTCGAATACATGATTGGTCCGGGTGGAATAGGGAGTGCGGCGTTTCCGGATTTGGAACTGGAGCGAGATGCCGAATTGATTAATATTCTCTACGAGGATGCATTAAACCGACAGTTTGCCAGTGATCCAGTGATTCGCACACCGGATTTACCGAATCCTTTTGACACCTCGGTGCGGTTATTGCCTGTCTCGGATCGCTTTAGACCCCAAGCGAGTCCGCGAATTGAAGGGACTGAGTTTTTCTTTGAAGCTCCATGACCACGGTAGCGGCTAGATATCAGCCACTTGAGCGGGGGAGGATTTCAAATTAAATCCAGGGTGCAGGAGTTGAACCTGCCTAGGGCGAATTATGAGTTCGCTGCCTCAACCGCTCGGCCAACCCTGGTTAATAGATCTTTACTCTATATTATAGTAATCGGAGTTGGAAGCAACCGTTGAGCTAGTCCTGATGCTCGTTGCCTATTGTAGAAGAATGCTTCTAGTACAAAGAGGCTCCGGGGCAGAGGGCAGAAGGCTGCACTTGTTCATGTTATCGGCTTTGTTGCCTATTGTTAAGGAGTGGGTATTTGCAGCCAAGCGGCATGAGTAGAATAATGGTGATGCTGGGAAATTCAGATTGCGATCGCGCCGCCGATCCAGAGTCTTAATTAAATGCAACATTTGCTATCGACTTTTTTTACCCCAACGAGAGTACGTGCAGTTAACACTGTTCGACTGTTAGCTCTGTTCGCCGGAAGCCCCACACCATACCTGTACCCAGGTTGGTGTCGGGATGGATAGGCGGGTCATTGTCGGTACAGAAATGACCAATAAATTAATCGGGTGAGTGTTGATTTTCGATGTACCTCTTTAGCGCTGAAACTGTAATTGGTGTATATTAAGATAGTCACCAGCCTTTGGGGAGACAATGAGAACCGCTTATCAGTACAAGCTACGCCCAACCAAACAGCAAGTCATTGAACTTGACAGATGGCTAGCTATGCTGTGCGCTCAGTACAACTATTTGTTGGCTGATAGATTCAACTGGTACGAGCAAAACCGTTCTCCAGTAAACGCTTGTCCCTTAATCTGTCATCTTCCTGAATTAAGAGACCCCCCAGATTACTATTCTCAGAAAAAAACTTTACCTCAACTAAAGAAAACCCATCCCTGGTATAAAGAAATTTACTCCCAAGTCCTACAGGATGTAGTCAAGAGAGTAAAGGTAACGTTTGATAAATTCCTCAAAGGCGATAGCAACGGCAAACGTAGCGGGAAGCCAAGGTTTAAAGCCCGTAACCGATATCGCACCTTGACTTATCCCCAGATGAAAGATGGGTGTTGGCAAGGTAATCTAATCAACTTACCGATGTTCGGCCAAGTTAAAGTTATCCTACATCGCTCTATCCCTGATGGATTCAAAATAAAAACAGCATCTGTTACCAAGAAAGCTGATGGTTACTATCTGACCTTATCCCTAGAAGACAAGACAGTTCCGGAAATAAAGCCAGATTTTCACCCAGATTCAATTACAGGGATTGACGTAGGTTTAAAGGAATTCTTGACAACTGCCGATGGTGAAACTATTGCGATACCTCAACATTACCGTAAAGCTCAAAAACGGTTAGGAGTTATCCAGAAACGGGTAGTCCGCCGAAAAAAGGGGAGTAAGGGTAGGCTTAAGGCTATCAAGCAACTAGGAAAACAACACAAGCAGGTAGCAGATAAACGGAAGGACTTTCACTTCAAGACAGCTAATTATCTGCTGTCGAAATATGATGTAGTTGCTCATGAAAATTTAAATATTAAAGGACTTGTTCGCACCCGATTGGCTAAATCTGTGTTGGATGCTGGGTGGTCAAACTTTCTGTCGATACTGACAAACAAAGCCGAGAATGCTGGGAAGTTGGTAATTCCAGTAAGCGCCCATAACACATCACAAGATTGCTCCAATTGCGGCGAGAAAGTACCCAAAAAGTTGCACGTTCGATGGCA
>NZ_JAVKBY010000137.1:0-16266 GCF_040222985.1 Coleofasciculus sp. F4-SAH-05 | reverse complement strand
ATTGCACGCCTGGGAGGATGGTCGGGTTATCGTTCCCAACGTCCTCCAGGAATGCCCACTCTCGTCAAGGGTTTGCGGAAGTTTGAGTCGCTTTTCCTGGGGTGGAAACTTGCTCAGACTCCACTTGTGTGTACACCGTAGTTGCCAAGGGGAGGGAACTTCAAGGACTTTGGTTTCTCCCGACACCCGACAAACCAATTCAAAATGTAAATTGTTACCTACTGCCTATTCATTGTTCTATACAATGGAATAGAAAGAGATGGAATTAGCGGTATGACCCGATGCTATCCATCCAGTTTTCGCAGACGATACCCCAGTCAACAAACGGTTTTCTGGACAAATATAAATAATCCTTCAGGAATCCGTCCGATGGGTGATGTAGATTAATACAGCCTTTGACTAAGGTTACTCATTCCCCAAGAGGGTATCGCGTATACTATCTGCTAGAGGAGAAGCCCAGTTATCTAACCTGAGACAGAGTTTAAGCCCAAAATGCTGAACATTCTGTAAAAACGGAAACTGGGGCGATGCGTTAGCAGTAAATCTCAGTAAGGGTTTCCTGGAAAAACAGGTAACCCTTATCGCTGAGAAAAACGAAAACGCTGTTATCCGGTCATCAAGGGTGGGAATTCTAATCATAAGTGATGACACACTTCGATCAAGTGTCGTTATCGGTCGTAATCTAAGAGATCACTATGCCAGCCACTCCTTTTGCCGACACGGAATTCGACCACGACCAGCCTACCTACAGCCTGGATTTGCATGATACCCACAGCGATATAGACAATTCTGTGGATGATTTCGTTGATCCAGATATTGAAGAGGATATCGACACGACTAGCTTTGCTAAAAGTGCCAACCGCCGTACTACTGATTTGGTACGGTTATATCTTCAAGAAATCGGTCGGGTTCGTTTATTAAGACGAGATGAAGAAGTTTCAGAAGCTCAAAAAGTTCAGCGCTATATGCGATTATTGGACTTGCGAGCACAGTTCGCCACACCAGAGGAGCAAGTTATTGAGCATTTCGTTCATTTAATCGAAACCCATGACCGTTTAGCCTCTCAGTTAGGTCATCGTCCCTCCTTAGAACGCTGGGCGACAACCGCTGGGGTGGAGGTGGCTACCCTGAAGCCAAGTCTGATCGAAGGAAAACGGCGTTGGGCGGAGTTAGCTGAACTGACGGTTAAGGAACTAGAACAGGTTCAAGCCCAAGGGTTGCAGGCGAAGGAACACATGATTAAAGCCAACCTGCGCCTGGTGGTGTCGGTGGCGAAAAAATATCAAAATCGCGGGTTAGAACTGCTGGATTTGATTCAGGAAGGAACCTTAGGATTAGAACGGGCAGTTGAGAAATTTGATCCGACGAAGGGGTATCGGTTTAGTACCTATGCCTATTGGTGGATTCGTCAGGGAATTACTCGTGCGATCGCGACTCAAAGCCGGACGATTCGCTTACCGGTTCATATTACCGAAAAGCTGAATAAGATTAAGAAAGCCCAGCGGAAGATTTCTCAGGAACAAGGGCGCACCGCCACGATTGAGGATATCGCTAAAGAGTTGGAAATGGATGCGCCCCAGGTACGGGAAGTGCTGATGCGAGTTCCGCGATCGGTTTCCTTGGAGATTAAAGTTGGAAAGGAGAAGGATACGGAACTGGGGGATTTGCTGGAAACTGAGGAAACCTCCCCAGAAGACGTATTGATGCGAGAGGCTTTACAACGGGATTTACACCAACTCCTAGCTGATTTAACCAGTCGCGAACGGGATGTGATTTGTATGCGGTTTGGTTTGGGCGATGGACATCCCTACTCCTTAGCTGAGATTGGGCGGGCGCTGGAACTGTCTCGCGAACGGGTGCGGCAAATTGAAGCGAAGGCGTTGCAGAAGTTGCGCCAACCTAAGCGGCGGAATCGGGTGCGGGATTATCTGGAAGCGTTGAGTTAAGGTTCTGTTCTCGGTTAGGTTGTTTAACTGGGAGCATCCCAATTTGGCACGTTGGCTCTTTGAATGGGGCTGAAACCCTTACAATTGCATTACCTTAGGTAATGCTTTGTCCAAAACGGGATGCTCCCATTGAACTCCAGGTTACATGGGTAGTAGGCTGGCAAGCTTAAAGTTGTGGGTAAAATTTTTCTGGATCGCTACTCTCATAAGGGTTTTAGAAAATACTTGACCACTGTTTTAAGCTTGCCAAGCCAGTAGGGTGGGCATCGCCCACCCTTTATCCTAACTAATCATCAACCAGCCAGTCAGTAGACTTTTATAGCGAATTAGAGTATTGTTTAGTGTATTACTAATCCATCTGAGCCGATTGCTAGGGTAGCTTAGTCAGTTGGTGGATTAATAAAACAGGAATTGAATCAACTATGCGCGTACTAATCCTTGCTGATGATTGCAATCCTGACTGGCCTTCTTTACCCGTAGTCGGTTATAAGTTTGCCCGTGCCATCGCCAATTATGCCGATGTTACAGTTGCTACCCAAATTCGGAATCAGCCCAATATCGATCGAGAAGGAATGGGTAAGGCTGAGGTTGTTTATCTCGATACAGAAAAAATTGCCGCACCCATTTATAAGTTAGCAACCACTCTTCGGGGGGGTAAAAATATGGGCTGGACTATTCAAATGGCGATGAATTATCCTAGCTATCTGGCTTTCGAGTGGTATGCCTGGAAACGTTTTCGCGAAGATTTACGGAAAGGGCAATTTGATGTTGTTCATCGCATCACCCCCATGTCTCCAACATTGCCTAGTCCGATGGCTAAATGGAGTCCAGTTCCTTTTTTGCTCGGACCGTTGAACGGCAATCTACCCTGGCCCCGACAGTTTACTGTAGAGTTGAGCCGTGAGCGCGAATGGCTTAGCTATTTACGTAATGCCTATAAATTACTACCTTATTACCGTTCAACCTATAGTCGTGCAGGGGGTATTCTTGCCGCTTTTGAACACACTATTGCCGACTTACCAACTTCCGTCACATCCAAGACGATTAATTTTCCTGAAGTCGGCATCGATCTGGAACTGTTTACATTGCCAAACCGCTGCCAACACAAACAAATGACAATCTTATTTGTGGGAAGGCTTGTCCCCTATAAGTTGCCAGAAGTGGTGGTTCGCGCTTTTGCCAATAGTTCAGTGTTGCAGCAGCACCAACTTGTGATCGTTGGGGAAGGACCAGAACGACCTAGACTTGAGCAGATTATCGAAGAACAAGGTTTGGATGAGTGCGTTAAGCTAACGGGTCAAAAATCCCAAAATGAGGTAGGAGAGTTGATGCGCCAAGCTGAAATTTTGGCATTTTCTTCTATTCGAGAATTGGGGGCTGGAGTAGTGGTTGAGGCGATGGCATGCGGTATGGCTTGCGTTGTTGTCGATTACGGTGGACCTGCCACACTCGTAGAACCGGATCGGGGAATTAAGATTCCGTTAGGAGATTTTAAGCATCTGGTGAAGCGTTTTCAGGAGGAACTCGAACAGCTTGTTACAGCTCCTGATCGCGTTTCTCGCTTGGGCGTTGCAGCACACCACCATGCTATTAGCTATTATTCCTGGGATGCTAAAGCTCGGAAGACGTTAGAGATATATAAATGGTTTACAGGTTGTCAAAATATAAAACCCAATTTTTGGACTCAACCCTAAATTTCTCTACTGCTTCTAAAAACCTAATCATATCTATACATAAGTATGCATAACTATGCAAAACAATGGCGGTGTATGTTTATCCTGCGTTCATCCTTAGCGTGTTGTCCCTGAATGAATCAACCAGATAACAGTAATATTATAATGAATAGCTCATTAACAAATAAGCCAGAGACTTCCTTACGGATCATGCAGTTTGGACCAACTCACATCACGGGTGGGGGAGCTAGCGTTGCTGTCAAACAGCTCAGCAGCGCTCTTGTTTCCTTTGGCTATGAAGTCATGCTCATCGGTAACAGTGGGGAAGGAATCGATAAGCTTGTCGAAATTGGAGTAAACTATCAGCAAGTTAAATGGTCGCGGAAGATTCCTAAGCTGCTAGGCTGCGTGAGACAAGTCCGACACTACCTTAAAGTGTTCAAACCTCATATTGTGCACGTACATGGTCGCGCTCCTTCACTAATGTGCATACTCGCTGGTCGCAAACCTGATTTTTTCACCCTGCACAATTCTGTCTTTGTTGATCAGGTGGGAGCATTAGACCTGGGATTCGTTCGTAAATACTTTTCCCCCCTAGCACACCGCATAATCGCACTCAACCCCAAAGCTGTGGAGTATGTCACGACAAAACTCGGCGTTAAACCAAAAGATGTTGAATTCATTACCAATGGTACAGATTGTGATCATTTTCGCCCACCTACTGAAGTAGAACGTGAGGAAGCCCGGATGCGATTTGGCGTAGGTGAAAATGAAATAATGGCTGTATTCCTGGGTAATTTTATTGAACGAAAGCAACCTGATGCGGTCGTGGCATTAGCAGCAGCAGCGCGGGATGTTGGTTTAAAAGCATTACGGTTTGCTCTGTTTGGAATGGGTTCGCTCAAAGAGGTATTACAAGAACGTATTCACACTTTGGATCTGGAAGATGTATGCCAACTCCATAACTGGGTCGATAATCCACGCTTAGCCTACTGGTCAGCAGACATATTACTCTTACCTAGTCTGGAGGAGGGTTTTGCACTTGTAACAGTTGAGGCATTAGCCTGTGGATGTCCAGTTTTAGGTACTCGTACCGGTGGCTGGGAATTTACAATCCGTGAAGGCATTACAGGTTTTAGCTGCGAGATTGATCGAGACAGTTTTATCACTAAAGGTCTTGAAGTACTCGGAAACCGAGAGAGCTTACAGCAGATGCGACCTGCTGCACGGGCTTGGGCGGAAAAACAACTAAGTATCCAGCAGCAGATAAAACGGACAACTGATGCTTACTATCTATTTCTGGCTGAAAGAAAAGGCTCCAAATCATGACTAACAGGGAAAGAGATATAGCTACCAATCACGACTCAGTTACATCCACTGTATCCCGTTCGGTTTTTAACCAGCGACTCTGAGGCTTGACCAGAAAAGCGGGGTAGAGGGAAACCTTCCATAAGATGTAAAAGGGAACAGCCAAAAGCGTCCGTCCTGGTATATCTGCACGGCAAAACTTAGCCCAAGACCCAATCACTGAGATCAGAATCAGTAGTCCTTCTAATGCCAACACAATCCCTGGCATCCAGGATACTCCCAATACTGCCGCTACTAATGCTCCCCCTGTAGCTGCTGCCCAGATTAAGAGTAACAGCGAAAGGGGAGGTGCAGCTAATTCTAGAGCAAGGGCGAGTAGATCAAACCGTCTTTGAGAGATAAATTCTTTCAGCAGTCGAGGAACTTCAGTGAACAACATCTCTAAATGACCATGTTCCCAACGGGCTTTTTGGCTTTTAGCGGCTTTATCTTTCATCAGACGCCCTTGAACTTGGGCATCTTGGCAAAATAAGGGCGGATGTCCAGCAATGGCTAAATCCACAGCCAATTGCATATCATCCACTGTTTTACATCCTGCTAAGGAGATCTTACTCATCAATGACCACGGTAATGCCATCCCGGAACCCATCAACAAACAAGGTAATCCCAATCGCGTGAGTCCTAGGGGACGAACTAAGTTTTTCACCCGCAGTGCTAAGGTTGAGATCAAATCATTGACTCCAGGATTTTCGGGCTGAGTCATCAGGTAAGTAGCTTGAACCGGGCGTTCTGAATCCGCTGCTAGTCGGGCGATTTTATCAATTGAACCGGGACTAACTTGGCAGTCGGCGTCAACGAGTACCAGTACATCAGGGGGTTCTGTCTCGATGCAGCGTAAGCCGTAATCTAAGGCGTATCCTTTACCCCTCAAATCTAGATTCTCTCGTTCAATCGCCGTTGCGCCGGCTTGACGCACAACCTCGGCTGTGTTATCTGTGCAGTTATCAGCAATGACGATCAGTTGGTCTGAGTCGGTTAACTGAGGAAGTATGGTCTTCAGAGTGGCAGCAATATCAGAGGCTTCGTTGTGTGCTGGCATTAAAATGGTCACCTTGGGGCGGGGTGCTGGCGTTTCTTCTTTGTCTCGACGCGGTGGGAAGAACGCTGCTATGCATTCGATAAACACAACCGCTATGGGGATAAGCAATGCCAATGCGATTACAGATAGGATAATTTCCACAATTAGAACTATTGGCTGATTGGTTGACATCACAGGAAAACCCCTATTTTAAGTTGGCTGATAATCTGTTTCTAGTACTCCAGGATTGGGATCTGACCTGAGGGGAGTGATAACTTTGGCAGGGACTCCCACTGCAGTTGCACCGGCTGGAACATCACAAAGAACCACTGCATTAGCACCAATATTGGCATTATCTCCAATGGTGACATTGCCAAAGATTTTCGCACCCGCACCGACGTTGACATGAGTTCCCAATTTTGGTGCATCAAAGGGTTGATTCAGGTAACGATTGCCGAGAGTAACACCTTGGCGGATAATACAATCGGCGCCGATCGCACAGTCTCCATGGATGATGATGCTATGCTGATGCTCGATGATAACCCGGCGACCCAGTTGTACGGTGTAAGGTAATTCAATTCCGTAGGTGTTACGAATTTTGCGATAGAATGCCCGGTAAAGGATGCTAAAGGGCGCTCGCAAGAGTTTGGGTTGGATTTTCATACGCCAGACGCCAAAGCGCTGAACGGCGACGGCGCGGAATCCGGGTCTTGTCCAATCGCGTCCATGGGCAATCCAGTCTTCTTTGATTTGTTGCCAGAGTCCGAGATTGTTAGGGACTGATTCCTCTATATTAGATTGTATCTCTGGCTGTGTGATCATAGTTTTTCTTGTTAACTGGGCGGTTGTAGACGCGGAGCGGCTTCCCGTAGGGTAACCGCAGCTACACAAACTAAACCCGCCTGCGCGGGTTTCCACATCTCTAGTTTGGGAGCATCCCATTTTGGAAACCCTATTCCCCAAAGCAACGATATTTCAATGGTTTCAGCCCTATAAAAAGAGCTAACGCGCAAAATCGGAATGCTCCCTCTAGTTTTTCGGTATTAGTCCGCGTAGGCGGACTTTGTTTGTCTAGCCGCGATTTCCAATCGCCATGGCTAAAGTTGACTTAAACTTAAACACGACAATAGTTTGATCGCTATGATACACCGCCCTTGAAAAATACGCTATTGCGGACAAAATCTGCCAACAGTTGGGGCGGATCAGTATCAGGTTTACGTTGAAGCACTCGGCGCAAGCGCCACAGGGCAAAACCTGAAGCCCACGATATATCCGCCAGGGAAGCGTACAGCCAACCGTAGTTTTTGAGAAAGTACCGTCGCCGGGAATTAAACCAGTACTGGGGACGGCGTTTGCGGGGGCGTTTGGTGTCGGTGACGCCGGAACTTTGTCCCACGAGGTGGACGACTCGACTTTCAGGGACGTACCAGCAACTCCAACCAGCTTTTTTTGCCTGTAGGCAAAAGTCCATTTCTTCGTAGTACATGAAGTAGTCTTCATCGAGTAAGCCCACCTGTTCAAATACTTCACGACGGACAATCATGCTAGCACCCGCAACCCAGTCGGTGGGACAGGCTTGTTCGGGAACGGGGGGCCATACCACCCATTTTGTCAATAGTTTCGAGACGACGCCTAGACGGAAACCGCTATCCACTTCACTGAGGACTGTATGAAAGCGAAAGGCTGAACATTGAGGGGTGCCATCGGGGTCTTCTAAACGACTTCCGGCGATTCCTACGTCGGGATGTTCGTTCATGAAGTTGACTAAGCTTTTGATGGCATTAGGGCGTGCGATCGTGTCCGGGTTGAGGAGTAGGATATAGGGAGGGGGATTGGTTGACTCTAGGGCTGGACGGATTGCTGCATTGTTGCCGAAAGCGTAGCCGCCGTTGTGGTCTAGGGGCATAACCGATGCCCAGTCACTCCAACCTTCGGTTTCTATGGCGGTGCTGATTTGTTCGACTGACCCGTCGCCAGAGGCGTTGTCGGTAACTACAACGCGAGTACCGGGTAGGGATTGGATTTCTCCGACTATGGAGTGGAGGCAATCGATAGTCATGCTGGGGGTGCGGTAGTTGAGAATAACGACCAACACCGGGTAAGGGGAATTGGGTTCAGTGATATTAGACATGAGGATAGACTCGCGATCTCGCAACAGGTATAATTTTTATTCAGGAAACAGCCTTGAGCCTTTTTGAAATAGGTAAAGAAGTACCGGCGTTGGCGCTGGTGCTTAATTGCTTGCAAAACGTACTAAGTCGGTCGTCCTACGAGTGGTCTAATGGGTGATTGATGCAGCCAATGCTCATACCCTGTGGCAATGTTTACTACCCCTTTTATATATAGTCTAGTCCGCGTAGGCGGACGTTGTTTGTGTAGCTGCGACTTTCAGTCGCCAGAGTCCCTTTGAGAAAGTATATTATCCTACAATGGGAGTTGAATAGAATAACTGACCATCGGGTCGCCCTAAGTATTCTTGAGCTACCTTTCGATTAGACTCTTCAAATTCCTTGAGGATATCAACTCGCTCTTGAGTTGTCATCAACTCATTACTGAGCAAAAAATCAGGTAAATTTGCTATTAGTCGGGACAGGTTAGTATCAGGAATTAAATAGGTATAGTAGAGTCCAGTCATTTTCTTCTTAGAGATAGACATTTTCCCGATAGCAATATCACTTAACAATTGGATAATTTTTATTGTTCTTATACTTGGAGAAATGTTGGTTTGCTGAGCTTTTTTGAAGTCTAAGCCTTCGGATGTGATATGTATAGATTTCAAAAAATCATTGAGTAACCCATCGGATAACTGCTCTTTTTCATACACCCTAATAATTAGGTTTTCTTTGCCGAATGCTTGTTTCCAAGGTTCTAGCATTTGATAATAATTATCATAAGTTTTATTATCCGAAATATGTTTTTTCAGACGATCCCAATGATGAGCTGTTTTTATGGCTTGACAGTATAAAGAGGCAAAGTAATCATCCTGTCTTCTTATATAAACTATTATCTTAGTGTTGTAGCCTGACAAATTATCCTTCACTTTATGAACATCTTCAAAGTATAGTCTGCAAAAATTCTCTGAACTGACTACAATCTTTTCAGGATTCTCCGATTTAATTTCTTGGATCAAATATTTCCATTCGTCAAGATTAAGACCCCAAGGTTTATCTTTACCCTTGTTTTGCAGCAGTTTATGGTGACAATCTGGACTTGATGGATATAAAACACGTTTTTCTAAAAGCTTTTGCCTATTGCTAGACAAGAATTTTTGTAGGGTCGTTGTTCCAGTCTTGTGTGTTCCAATGTGAAGATAAATTGTAGTCATATAGCAATCAATCTGATAAAATTTATATTGAAAAATCGGCTATAAAGTGGAGTAAAACAGTTGACCATTTTGCCGTCCCAGATAATCCTCTGCTACTCGGCGATTTGATTCGGCAAATTTCTGCAAAAGGTCTATTCTATCTTGAACTGAAATCAGTTCATCGTTGACTATAAAATTGGGTATTTTCACGATTATGTTAGATAGATAATTTTCAGTAGATAAAACTTCATGGTACAAGTTAACCATTTTTCTTTTTACACGTTTCTGAAAGGGAGTATTGCCGCCATTGATTTGATTCAAAAAACGCATTATCTTTGTCGCTTTTCGGCTTTGGGAAATATTTGAAGAAAGGGAAAGGGAATTATACTTCATTTGACTTGCCTCTAGAGGAAAATCAATCGAATTTAGGAAATCATTAATTAATCCATTTTTAAATTGACTTTTTTCATAAACTTTAACAATTAAATTCTCATGACCAAATAGTTTACGCCACATTTGAAGTAAATTATAGTAATCCCCGTAGGCTTTGTTTTGTTCGATAAACTCTTGAATTGTACTGCTTTCTGAACCCATCTTCACTTGTTCACAATAAAGAGAGGTCAAATAGTCATCTTGCCTTCTCAGATAAATTACAATTTTAGTTTCGTACTCGGATAGATAATTTTTTAATCGGGAGATTTTATCTGCCTCTAATATCAACGTAAAATATTCTGCGCTAATAATAACCTTTTCACTGCCAATCCTCTTAATTTCTTGCTGAACCTCCTCCCAGATAGGGGAATTGGAAAGGTCATTTTTTGCTTGGGTTAATTCATGGGCGAGACTGTGGTGACCGACACGAATTTGCGGAAAAGGACAGGTTTCTGGTCTACCCGCTAAGGGATATAAAAACCCTTTATCTAAAAGAATTTCTCTGTTATCTAACAAAAAACTTTGTATAGAACTTGTACCTGTTTTCGGTAAACCAATGTGTAAATAAATCGTAGTCATCTTGGATATAAAATGGTGTCAAGTACAGTAAAAGGCAGATGAGTGTTCACTTAGTAGAGTGGAACCATTTAGTTTTCTGGACAAAGGCTTCGTCCTCCAATAGTTTGCTTCTGGTTTCTTACCTGAATCAGCACTTTCTCAACCACATCTAGAAAGTTTTGCCCCCAAGTGTGAGAGTCTTGGCGGACGCTGAGAATATTCTGCTGTAGACTATCATAGCTTTCGAGCAACTCTTGCTGAGCTTGCAGGAACGAATCCACCGATAAATCCTTAAGCTGAACAAAACATCCCGGAAATCGTCGTTCGGCTGTGGTGACATCGCCCAAGTAAATCGCGGGAATTCCGGCGATGATACTATCCGCTAGTGTTTTGGTGACGTAGCCAGGACAAAGTGCTTCCTCCGCCACAAGGGAGTAGGGATATTTTCTTAGTGTCTCTATTTTGTTTTGTGGTAAAGTCCCAGTAACTTCGACTAAATCTATATGTCCAGCCGTTGCCAATTCTCGATAAAGGGAATTTATTTGGGGTATTAGTCCCCTTTTGTCCTGTTTAGCATGGCTCAACGCCACGCCTCGCGCCGAACTCTTAGTTAAACGGGAAGAGCCTACATCGGCTTCCCAAACTTTTTTTTCTAGGACTGATTTATCGTAGAAAAAGGGCATATCATAGTGTAAAATGTGAGGAGCTTGGAAGGAGCGATTCCAGGTTAAGACAGCGACCCAGCCTTTGCTGGAAAGAGTCTCCAAGTTATATCCCCCATCAAGATGAGATTGATTGCAGATGAGCAGGCAAGGGAGTTGTTCGGGTAGGGAAAGACAGTCTTTATACAAGGTTTTGTCTATATTCCAAAATACAGCTATATCGGCTTGCTCTAAGGCAATTGGCTGGCGAGTTATTACGACGTGAAACCCTAAGCCTGACAATCGGGATTTTAATTGGTGGAGGGGGGATAATCCTGTTTGAGCATCGGGGTTGGTTTCCCCCTGGAATTCTAAGTCCTCTTGACTCGATAAAGAACCAACGGTAAAGACTATCTTCATGGAGATAATCTCCTTCTTATTCTAGAAACGATTTGATTGAAAACGCCGGAGAAGACTTGGGGCGCATAAAGCCCTAAATAGCCTATCGTTTTTAGGCGACCCGGACAATTCTGCCAAGTTAAGCTAGCTAGCACCAGGCGCAGGATGTGCCAACCTGCTGGGAGAAAATGAGGAATAAGTTGACATTGGCTCCAACTTCGATATACCTTTTCCACAGCACGAGAGATTAATAGAGGATCTGAACTGTGGAAGGCTTGGATCAAATAATAGCTCACATTGTCTGTCACCGTACTGAGTCTAACCAGAGCGCCTTGTTGACTCACTTGTCCTGGATGTCTCCTAATCCTAACGCTGGGTTGTAAGCTTTGCTGTAATCGGTTGATTCCGGGGTGGGCGGCGACAAAGTCATCCAATCGCCAGCCTGTGGAAAACATCTTCATCATGGGCTGGCAGGTTCTTAGGCTAGATGTTGATGTAATTAGACCCGATAATTGGATGAAAAAGCGACTGTGCATATCCATCAGGATATAGTCGGGCGGCTGCATTCCTTGGGGAAACGTTGATAGATGTTGGGTTACGATTGAATAGCACTCAGTGGTTTCATACCATTCATGAGACCCGACGATTGAGATATGCTGATTGCCATGATTCCGTAACAGTTCCAGGGCTTCTACTAATCCCGCTTCCAGCAGCCAATCATCAGCACATAAGAAAAAAATATAATCGGTGTCAACGTGGTCAATCAGGGAGACAAGATGGGCGGTGATGGTGGGGAGGAGTTGGGGTTGAACGATGACCTCCACATTATCCGGTTTATCGGCTTCAACCACCTGCAAGTCTTGCTGTTGTAACTCACTATAATTAAAACTAACCAGGATGCGATCAAATTTATGGGCTAAGGGGGTGACACTTTGCCAGCACTCTTGCCAGTACGCACCACCTTTATACACAGGAATCAGCAGTGTCACTGTGGGCTGAATGCCAATGGCGGGTTGGGTTGGATGTTTAATGTCAAGCTGAGTGGTCATGCTTATGAGTTGAACGAATAGGGGATGGTGTCAGCGGGGTCGTATAATTCATCCGAGTAGGCGACTAACAGCATCGGCTCATGGCTATCTGGGGGATTGCGAAAAATATGGGCAATACCGGGTGGAACCACTAAGGTAACGGGTTCAGTGGCGGTTAAAGTCATTTCCCGTTGTTCATGGGTGGAGGTATCGGCTAAACTGACCAGGGCGCTACCTTGAACCACGGTAAACCATTCATGGGCTTTGACGTGGTAATGACCGCCCCGGTTTTGACCGGGTACAGCTAGAGTGAGGTAAACTTCGCCGGTGTGATGGGGAAGTCCCTGTTCTTTGCCATCAATGACTTTGAGGAACCAACCTCGGTCGTCACTTCTCAATGTTCTGGGGATTAAGTTAACCTTGTCTAGTTTATTCACAGTTGTTCCTCTACCATTTCCGCTAGTCCCTGTTGGAGTGAGGTTGTGGGCAACCAATTGAGATGGTTTTGAAGTTTGCTGATATCTGCAGTATAGTTCATCAGTTCATTGGGTCGGTAGGGTTTAGCCCCAAATCGCAAATCAGCAGTGATATGATGGCGGCTGAGTTCATCGGCAATTGCCTGGATAAAATCCCGCAGGGTAATGGCTTGACCAGACGCCACATTTAATACCCGGAGTTGCTGGTTATCAGGGGGAATCGTTAATGCCCGCCAAAAGGCTTGGGCGACATCTTTGACATAAGTATAATCGCGAAGTTGTTCGCCAAGGGTGATTTCTACGTGTTGACCCCGTTGGGCTTGAGCGATGATATAAGGAGTGAGACGGGGTTCTTGCTCCCCTAGACCATAGATACTAAATAAGCGCAGAATGGTAATCGGTAACTGAGTGGCGTAGAGTTGGGCGAGTAGAGTTGAGGCGGCTTTGGATACGCCATAGGCGGAGGGTGGGGCGATGGGATCAGTTTCTTTGAGGGGGCGATTTTGTGGGGCGTATTCAAATCCTGACCCAGCGATGACGATTGATGGCTGTAACTCGACAGATGCGACGGCTTCTAACAGCACAGCTAAGCCGACGGTGTTGACTCGGAGTAAATCTGGGGGTTTTCCTGTGCCATAGGCTACACCGCCAGCAGCTAAGTGGAGGATACCATCGGGGCGAACCTGGGTGATAATTTCCGCGATGCGGTTGTCGTCGGTTAAATTTCCTGTCCAAGAGGTTATTCCTGGGGTGTCTAGTGGCTGACGGGATAGAGTATGAATTTCCACACCAGCCGCTTGACCCAATTGGACAACATGGCGACCAATGAAACCACTGGCGCCAGTGATTAATACGCGACGGTCTTTTAGTTGATTCAGGTAACTCATGACCGTTATTATATCCGAACATACGGCATGCTTACAGGTGTCATATCATGTCGGTGCTACAATTCATCTTGCTTAGGTGTGTCACGCCAGGTTTTATGGGCGCACAGAAGTGCGCCCATACAATGTTTCGGCGGAATCTATCTACCTACTGTTGTCAACGAGTGCCCGATGATGTCAGTTCTGGATGCGGCATTAAAAACGCACGATACCAATCGATGGTTTCTTTTAAGGCTTCATCAAGGGAGTATTCAGGTTCCCAGTTTAACAATTGTCGTGCCTTTTGCGCCGAAAGATATTGATGGATAATTTCATTCTTGACTTGGTTGAGAATCAATGGCTCTAGCTCCTTTCTATCCATAAGCCGTATAATCTTCTCAACCAGTTCTAGCACCGTAATTTGCAGTTCATTACTAAAATTGAACGCTTCTCCCCAAATCTCCTGGCGTTCCATCTGTTCGGCAAGATGTAAATAGGCTAATACCCCATCCTTCACATAAAAATAATCCCGAATATAGCTACCATCACTGCGAATAATCGGGCGTTCCTCCCGTAAAATTGAGCGAATTGTACCCGGGACAATCCGGTTAAAATTGAGATCACCGCCACCGTAGAAGTTTCCACATCGGGTGATACAGACTGGTAAGTTGTAGCTGACGAAGTAGGTGCGGCAAATTAAATCAGCACAACTTTTGGATACGTCGTAGGGATGTTCTCCCTGGAGGGGGGTAGCTTCGTCATAGGGTAAAATCTCTTGGTCGCCGTAGGCTTTGTCACTGGAGGCGACAACGATACGACTGACTCCCCCGACTCGGCGACAGGCTTCTAGGAGGTTCCAGGTGCCTTTGATATTGGCTTCAAAGGTACCCAGAGGTTCCCGGTTGGCGACGCCAACTATGGTTTGGGCGGCTAAATGGAAGACGGTATCGATTTCGTATTCACTCAGGGTTCGTTCTAAGGTGGCAATATCTTCCACCCGCCCGTAGACGGTGACTATTTTTTGGGATAACCCTTCTGTAAATAAGCGAGACTGGGGCACCCAATCTCGCACTAACCCGACAACGTTTGCCCCTCGATTGACCAATTCCTGCATCATCCAGCTTCCCAAGAGTCCGGTACAGCCGGTGACGAAAACAGAACGGTCTTGCCAAAATGAGTCCATTACCATACTTTCCACAGGGCTTTGTCAGAATTATACAGTTTATTCAAGAGTTCCAATTCACGATAAGTATCCATACATTGCCAGAAGCCATCATGTTTATAGACTGCCAGTTCTCCCTTGGCGGCTAAGGCTTTTAAGGGGTCTGACTCTAGTATGGTATCGTCTCCCTCGATTAAATCCAAGACTTGGCGGTGCAGGACAAAATAGCCGCCGTTAATCCAACCAGCACTGGTTTGCGGTTTTTCCTGGAAGAACGTGACTAGGTTGTTTTCAATGCTCATTTCCCCAAATCGGGAGGCGGGGTGAACGACAGTCATTGTGGCTAGTTTGCCGTGGCGGCGATGGAAGTCGAGTAGGTCTTTTATGTTAACATTACATACACCATCGCCGTAAGTCGCCATGAAGATGTCGCTACCGAGTTGCTCCAGGTAAGGGGCGAGGCGTTTTAGGCGTCCGCCGGTCATGGTTTCTGGTCCGGTGTCGATTAACCAAAGCCGCCAGTTTTCTTCGGGATGACTGGAGTTGAGTCGGGTTACTCGCTTGTTGCCTAATTCTAGCATCACGTCGTTGTGATTCCAGTCATAGTTGAAGAAGTATTCGCGGATCAGGTTGCCCTTATAACCCAAACAGAGGAGGAAGTCAGTGAAGCCATAATGGGCGTATGTTTTCATGATATGCCAGATCATCGGGCGATCGCCGACCATGACCATGGGTTTGGGTCGAAATTCGGTTTCTTCTTTGAGGCGGGTGCCTTTGCCACCACAGAGAATGGCGATGGGGATAGTGTTCATTAGTATTCAGTCCTCCCTTTTTAATCAAATTATAAGCGGCTAAGTTATTAAGGACACTACCGAAGCCGGAAGTTTATTGCGTTGCTGGCTTGAGTATTTTGGCAAAGTATTCGGTGTAGCGACGGTTGCTGTTAAACCGCTTCTAAAAACCTAGACAAACCTACCCATAAGTAATTCTGCCTTGGTATAAGTCCACGGTGTAACTTTTGGTCGATAACCGTTAACGCTTGCGCTTGGCTGATACCCGGCGTTGTTGCTCGATATCAGCCTTAACCAACGGCTCCCAGTTAGAGACACAGTAGTAATCGTGTCTACGATTGACTACAGGGCATCGACCAATAAAATTATTAAATTGATATAGAGCACTCCATACGTGCTTTCTCGGATTCACTCCGAGATAGGCGGACACAGAGCGTGGCAATCTCTCACTCAAATTCATGCCTCTTCTGGCAATTGCTAGGGCAGCTGCCACATCAGATGATAGTCCATACATCCGACTATATTTAACCAATCCAATCAAACTCGTGTAAGCTGGATTGCACAAAGAAAGAGTTATTCCTCGGTTGGATAAAATCGATGACAAAAT
>NZ_JAVKBY010000241.1:0-65595 GCF_040222985.1 Coleofasciculus sp. F4-SAH-05 | reverse complement strand
TAAAACTCAAGGGTTTTGGAATGAAGAATTAGCCTCTCTCGCAGAAAGACGCAATAGGCAAGTAAGAGATGCAGTTAACCAAGCCGCTCGTGTTGTTATCAACCATTGTCTCCAACATCGAATTGGAATAGTCGTTTTCGGCTGGAATCGACGTGCTGATGTGAATGCGATGTTTGCCGATTCCTCTGTCCGGGCGGTGCTGGCAATGGCAGGCGGATGGGGTTGTAATCGAATTTTACCCCTGTTGGACTACGAGCTAATCCGCCAAAATCCCAAAATCATTATCGGCTATAGCGATGTTACCTCACTGCTGTTAGCGATTTATACTCACAGCAACCTGATCACCTTTCATGGACCACTGGGAACATCAACCTGGAATTGGTTCTCAATCCAACATCTGCAACGCATCTTGTTTGATGGGGCAGCAATGACACTGCAAAATCTATTGAGTACTCCTGTGGAAACCATTACCAAGGGTAAGGCAAGGGGGCGTCTGGTGGGGGGAAATTTATCACTGGTGGCGGCGCTGGTGGGGTCAGATTATTTACCCGATTGGCAGAACTCTATTTTGTTTGTGGAAGATATACGAGAAGAGGTTTACCGGATTGACCGCTTGTTAACCCAGCTCAAACTCGCTGGCATTCTCGATCAAGTGGCTGGATTTATTTTTGCCCAATGTACAAACTGTCCCATAGGCGATGCTAATGAACCATCGCTGACGTTGCGGCAAGTCTTAGCTGACCATATTAAACCGTTGGGGATTCCCGCCTGGTATGGTTCGATGATCGGTCATCTATCTTCGCGGCTTTCCGACCCTCGCTTTCAGCGATGCTTCGAAAGCCGCGTTTTCAAGTAAAGCTGGCACTTTTACAGGAAATGCAGTAGGATGTGAGCTATGACTCAACGCGCCTACCGATACCGTTTTTACCCAACGCCGGAACAAGAACAACTCTTGCGCCGCACGTTGGGTTGCGTTCGTCTGGTTTACAACTTGGCGTTGCATACCCGAACTGAAGGTTGGTACGAAAGACAGGAGCGGATTGACTACAAGCAGACATCCGCCATGCTGACAGATTGGAAAAAGCAAGAAGACAAGCAATTTCTTAATGACGTGAGTTGTGTACCATTGCAGCAGGGATTGAGGAACTTGCAAAAAGCGTTTACCAATTTCTGGGCAGGTCGTGCTAAATACCCCAACTTCTTAAAGTTGCGGAATGGCGGTAGTGCTGAGTTTACCCGTTCGGCTTTTAAGTGGAAAGATGGGCAATTATGGTTAGCAAAATGTCGCGAACCCTTACCAATTCGCTGGAGTCGAACCCTTCCAGAAAACTGCGAACCCTCTACGGTTACAGTAAGGCTAGATGTTTCGGGACGATGGTTCGTCTCTCTATTAGTTGACGCTTCGGCTCCGCTCAGCTTCAACCCTGAGCGAAGCCGAAGGGTTGATAAAGCTATTGGGATTGATGCAGGTGTTACTTCTTTGGTGGCGACCAGCGATGGGGAAAAGATTGCTAATCCAAAGCACTTTAAGCGATTGAAACGCAAGTTGAGACAAGCTCAAAAAGCATTGTCTCGTAAGGTCAAAGGTTCAAATAATAGGGAAAAGGCTCGGCAGCAGGTTGCTCGAATCCATGCTCAAATCGCCGACGCCCGTAAAGACTTCCTTCACAAGCTAACGACTCGACTGGTACGTGAAAATCAAACGATTGTTGTCGAAGACTTAGCCGTGAAGAACATGATGAAAAACCACAAGTTGGCTCAAGCAATGAGAAATGCAAGCTGGAGCGAACTGGTTCGTCAGTTGGAGTACAAGTGCCAGTGGTACGGTCGATTACTGGTTAAGATTGACCGATGGTTTCCCAGTTCTAAGCGCTGTGGACATTGTGGTCACGTCGTTGATAAATTGCCGCTTAATGTTAGGGAGTGGGATTGCCCAGAATGTGGAACTCACCACGACCGAGACATTAATGCCGCAAACAATATTCTAGCCGCAGGGCTTGCGGTGATAGTCTGTGGAGCGAACATAAGACCCGATGGACATAAGTCCAAAGGGCAGTTGCGAAAAACCCCTGAGCTTCGACAGGCTCAGCTACCGCGTAGTCTCAGGGGTAGGAAGCAGAAACTTTGACGCGCTCGCGGAGTCGAAGCGTCAAATCGTGAGGTTTGGGAATCCCTCGTCTCCGGCGAGGGAGGATGTCAAATTCAGGATAAGTTCACTGTCCCTATCGGTGGAATGGTAGAAATTGATGCGGAGCGAGGCACAATTCGTTTATTAGAATCGGTAGTAATTTGATATATAGCAGTTTAGTCCTGATTGAAATACATTATTGCATTCCACGTTGCTGTAAACGGCTGCCTGTCTACATCTAGTGTTTTTGATCCTTTCCTGAACTAAGCCGCCCGTAACGGCAGTTGCTTGGACTTATCTGCTAAGAAACCCATTAGATTGTGCAAAAATGAGTGGCTGACTGGCTGATCGGTCGCTTCTGGATGGAGCGGTGTCGCGATCGCGTCCACAGATTGAGGACAGGGGGCATGAATCACTAAGGGAACTTCTTCCACCAATCCGACTGTCATTAATCGAAAAGCAATCTGCTGCACAGTTTTTACCGAAAGTCTGAGTTGTTTGGCAATTTCCCTCAGGGAAACAGTGCCACTGGTATACTCCCAAACTTGAGACTCTAAAGCGTTTAGGGGATAACGAGGGTGTCCTGTAATACTGACCAACCCCGCATTGACATCGGGGAATTTATCGCTGAGGGCATCCCAATTACGCAAAGAACGTAATCCTAGTAAATTGGCACCTAGGGTGTTTAAGCTCAAGCCCGTCATTCCTAACATGGGTAGTTTGACTTCATGGCTGAACTTAAAATGACCTGTTTTGAGTTGAAACAAGGTACAGGTGGGTCGTAAGACTTGGATTTGGAACAACCATTTGATTTGTTGAAGGGTTAACAACCGCTGTTTTTGCAGGTATGTACCCAAGGGTTGCTCCTGAGGCAATGACTCACTCAATTGAGTTAACTGACTTCTATCCATCCATTGGCGTTGAGCAATTAACTTGATTAACCCTAGATGCTTTAACTGAGAATCAACTGCCACAATTCGACCGCGATAGACCCAAACATAGCAAACGCCATTGGGGGTGACAGGAGTAGAAACATCAGTATTTACAGTGAGTAAACCCGTATGATGCCCTTTACCAAGGAGCCGAAAGATTTCGGGTAATGAAAAGTCAGTGAGTGAGCCTGTAATGCACATTGTTCTTACGTTGATATCAGTTTTGTTATTGAGGAGCCAAATAGCAGGGTAACGCCTTTCAAGTCAACCTGTTTAGCTTGATCCCGAAAAAAATCTGTAGTTTTTGCTACTCTTAGTGTAATCCCTGATGAAAGTTTCATACAATTGCTTTTTACTAAGTTCTGTTAAGAAAGAAGAATCTTTATTAAATTAAAACTCGAAAAGTTGCGCCTTATAGCCATTGTCATGTTTTGCCGTCATCCATTTGTACCTAAGACGATTCTTTCTCGGTTAAAGTTTATTTAACATCCTACTAAAGGCAGACAATATTAAAGATGGGGAAGGTCGGGAAGGTGAGGAAGGTGGGGAAGATAATATTTTGAAGTTTTACCCTTCACTGGGTTCAAGGGCATGGCGCGTGAATTAACTCACCATCTCCCTCATCTCCCCTATCTCCCCTATCTCCCCTATCTCCCCTACCCACTCAGTTTCAAGACGTTCCGTGAAAAGTTAGCACCTCCCCCAATGCCCTTACCTGGCGCTCGTCACCAATTAGCTCAGAGCCACTGTCGATGGCATATCCAACAGTTTCGTACCACATTCACAACAACATTTATGGGTCGCTGGATTTTCGGTTCCACAGTTAGAACACGTCAGGATAGTGGGTGAAATCGGCTCTGGGTTATGAGGGTGCAAGCCCATCATGTCGCTATTGGTGTGACCGGGCGCAACCATGGGATAACAGTCCTCATTGCGGGTAACGCGCACGTCTACAAGCATTGGACCGTCATGGGCAAGCATTTGAGCGATCGCATCGGGTAAAGCCTGACGCTGTGTCACCTTAATGGCATTAATCCCATACACTTGAGCCAGATTCACAAACTCCGGTGTGCCGACTTCCAGATTCGTCGCTTCGTAGCGATCGCCATAGAACAAATGCTGCCATTGGCGCACCATTCCCAGCCAACCATTGTTGAGGATGACAATCTTGACGCCAATGCCGTACTGGGCGATCGTACCCAGTTCCTGCATATTCATTTGGAAGCTACCATCGCCGCTGATACAAATCACCGATTCCGAGGGTAGAGCCACTTTTACCCCCACAGCCGCAGGCAAGCCAAATCCCATTGTCCCCAAACCGCCACTAGAAATCCAGCGACGGGGCTTATTTTTCAAGAATTGAGCCGCCCACATTTGGTGTTGACCGACGTCAGTGGTGTAGTAAGCCTCAGGGGATTGACGGGCAACTTCCACAATCACTTCTTGGGGCGAGAGATTATCCTGGGGATGGGGCAAATCTAAGGGATACTCATCCCGCCACTGTTGCAGGCGATCGCACCACGCTTTCGTTTGGTCTGGATCGATACCATTCCCAAGCTGATGAGAACGCCGCAACAGGTCAATTAACACTTGCCGCACATCGCCAACAATGGGTACATCAGTGTTCCGATTTTTCCCCACTTCCGCCGGATCAATATCGATGTGAATCACCTTCGCCTCAGCCGCAAACTGTTTCGGCAAACTTGCCACCCGGTCATCAAAGCGGGCACCCAAGGCGATTAACAGGTCACATTCACTCACGGCAAAGTTAGCATAAGCGGTGCCGTGCATCCCTAACATTCCCAAAGCCAGGGGATGGGATTCATCAAAGACGCCCTTACCCATCAGCGTCGTTGTCACCGGAATCTGGAAATGCTCCGCTAGTTCCAGAAGTTCTCCCTGGGCACTCGCCGCGATCGCACCGCCACCTACATAGAGTAACGGTTTCTTTGCCGCCCGGATTAAATCCAGTGCTTTGTTAATTTGGTTAGAATTTCCTTTCACCGTAGGACGGTATCCCGGCAGCTTAATCGTACCGGGTTCCACGGGAAAGTAATCAAATTGTTCCATTCCCACATCTTTGGGAATATCAATCAACACCGGTCCCGGTCTACCCGTACTCGCAATGTGAAACGCCTCCGCCACAATCCGGGGAATATCGCGAGCATCATTCACTAAATAGGAATGCTTGACAATTGGCAGCGTAATGCCGAAAATATCAATTTCCTGGAATCCATCCGTACCGATCGCCCCACGGGGAACCTGTCCCGTAATCGCAATCATTGGCACAGAGTCCAAACTCGCCGTGGCTAAACCCGTGACCAAATTCGTGGCTCCCGGTCCGGAGGTTGCCAAACAGATGCCCACTTTACCTGTTGCCCGGGCATACCCGTCAGCAGCATGGGCAGCCCCTTGTTCGTGTCGCACCAGAATATGTTGGAGTTCGCCAGCGGATTCCGCTTGGTAGATTTCATCGTAAATTGGTAGATTCGCACCACCCGGATAACCGAAAATGTGCTTCACACCATGGCGCTTTAAACTATCAATCAGGGCAAAAGCGCCGGATACACGCCTGACTCTCACAGTTTCAGATTGCACAGCTAGTGCCTCCATTTAGTCCAACAATTACATGAGGAACGTTACTAATGAGTACTAACCCAATTCTGGGTAAGCGGTTTGCTAATTTGGATACAGCTTGGAGTTTGACTCAATGAGTAGACTTTATTTGAAAGACGATTTTAATTTTTAATTAAAGAATGAACTTTGAGCAAAAATTTTATATTTTTTTAATTTCCTCAAATTTAGAGGGGATTACGAGAACTGGATTTAAGTTATAATTTACTTACCAACTCTGTCTTTTGAGCATCTGTTTTATGTCTGCTTCTAGTATTTTAAAGGCAGACAGACTCCGCAGTGCCGAAAAGTCATCGATAAGTTCAGCGATTCGTTGAATCTTCTCTCGCTCTCTGGCGCGAAATTTCTTTAGTCGCCGACCCGTAAACCCACTTGCTTGACGCAGAAGTTGACAAAGATATTGTTTTGGATCAGGTAACTCCTCACATTTAGAGAGGTTTGGCAAATTTAAAGGTTGCTGTCTTCTGGGATTTTCTGCCGCCTTGCGTATGGCAGCTTCATCAAATAATAACCAAGCTTCTGTCATCCGCACAGGTACAACACAGATAACCGGCACAGAAACTGATTCCCTGATACCCTCAACGGATTTTTGAATTTCAGAAACTCGTTTCTCACGAGGTTCTTTTTCGGCATCCCTGTGTATAAATAAAAGGTCGCAAGGGTAAAGGTTCAAACTTAATTCAATTCTCTCTGAGTGATTCAGTGGTTGTTTTGGTAAGCGCCGAAAATCAGCCCACTGGGACTGGATAGCACATTCAACTCCATGTAATCGCAATAACCAAGTCAGAATAGGTAGTAGCGCTTTGTCGGAACTCCCATCAGATAGTAATGTGTATCGCAGTTCCTTCATACAAATTCTTTTGGGAAGCCTAAAATTAGAGGTTGAATGTCTTCTCTATCCAAAACTCTGCGTTTTTTAGACGGGGTAGGTTTTAAAGATGAGTTGGTTTCCAGTTGTCCATTGCCATTTAGCTCTGACTGTTCTGGAGGAACTGGATTTAAGTACGCGAGAAGTTTACCTAAAGGAACAGTACTTGTCTTTTCGGTTTCCGCAACTTTAAGGTGTCGCCAAGTATTCGGTAGACAACTAAAACGTACCCCTTTAAACCATTGTCCTGACGGTGATTTTTCTTCCTTCAACTCAGCAACCAAAAGACTATCTTCTGGGACTTGCTGTACAACGGCTGGTGAGTGGGTATTGATGATTACTTGGCGTAGGGGATTGTCTTGATCAACGGTTTCTTCAACATCCGTAGCGATGTCTTGTAGGAGTTCGAGGATCTTCGGGATACGCTCTGGATGAATACCATTTTCAGGTTCCTCTAAGCACAATAAACCTTGAGCTTCTGGGTCTAATTCCAGTACCGCTAACGCCAAAAAGCGCATTGTTCCATCTGAGAGCGATCGCGCCGGATGGGTTGTACCATCTCTAGTTGTAACCATTAATGTGAGCAGTTCGCGACGATCATCCCGCTCTATTGTCACGGCATCAACATCATCTAATAATTGTGCTAAACGACCTGCCACTTGAGCATAAACCTGCGCTTCGGCTTCCTGATCAGATTTGCGGAAATTTTTTCTCAGCCGTGCTAGGTGATAGAGGTTTGAAGCTAAGTGAGAGCCATCTGTTCCTAATTTTGTCGGCGCCGTAAATTCGTCGGGTTGTCGTAAAGAAGAAGGTTCTAGCTGTAGTAACTGCCAAGATTGCATTTCCCGACGTGCCAGTAGTGCTGTTGGGCTTTCGGCTGCATTGGTCACAGACAGTACAGTTCGAGGGAGATTAACGGCTGAGCGAGCTAAGGCTCTACCGCTGGTTCCGCCGTCTTGATGAAGTTTAATCACTCGATTTGTCCCCTCACCTTCTGTAGAAATAAAATAAGGGACTCGGCGCTGTCCTTTCACAGCAGACTTGCGCCAAGTTTTCGCCTTGTGATTAAATAGCAAATGTTTAGAGGCATCACCAAGATTAATATGAACTAACTCTTCTTTAAGCAGTTCCAGTGATCCTAATGAGCGGAGACTATCATCTTGTCGATAAGCTAACTCTATAGAGTAGCGAAGAAAGGTAATGCTAGCTTTGGCAGTTTGTCCTAAATCATCAACGCCTTCACCTGGCACAATCATCTCAGCTTCAAATGACATCTGTGGAGCATAGTCATTGCCAATCCGATGAAACAGACTACGGACATCTCCTGTCCTACCTCCCTCATCTCGAACAGATAAAGCGGCTTCAATTAGAGGAAGATCAGCCAAGGCTGACAGAAACCTGATCGCATCAAATAAGTTAGATTTACCTACACCATTTGCACCCGCTACACAGGTAAATGAACCAAAGCGGACATCTACATTAACAAGGTTTTTAAAACCAGAAACTTTTAGCCTGGTTAGCATAATGTTAACCCTATACAGTTTTTTAAAAGCTGTTCTATCCTAATCATCAAGTTGCATACACCTGATTGATTTTAACTCATATCTTTCATCTATTTCAATAAACATAAGTTGGTTGACAATCCGTAACGCTTCCGGATTGCCTTGCTATCGTTTTGAGTCGGGGTGAATTGAGTGACATCAGGGTAAAAAAAAAGTAGAGTGACACCCAGCCCGATACGTTCACCACTTTTTCATCCCCTACCCTAACCTCAACCAAAAAGGATTGCTATAGTACAGGAAGGATAGACGCATTAAGGGGCAAACCAGGTGATACCATTAGCAGACCTCAAAGCCTTAATTCAACAAACTGAAGCAAAAGGTGGAAGCCAAGACCCGAGTCTGGCGAACTTATATGCTCAACTCGGACAACTCTACCAAAGCCGACTGGAAAACGGGGAATTTGAGGATTACCAGCACGAACTTGCCCTCGCCGTTGAATATTTCCATAAAGCGGTTGACCTGCAACGACGATTGGGTTTAGAAACTGATTTAGCGACAACTCTGAATCATCTGGCGGAACTCTACAGAACCCATGGACGCTATGACCAAGCCGAACCGCTTTATCTGCAAGCCTTAGACATAAGGAAACGTAACTTAGGAGAGAACCATCCTGATATCGCCACCAGCCTCAACAACCTAGCACGACTCTATCACTCTCAGGGACAATATCCCCAAGCCGAACCCCTCTATCTCCAAGCCTTAGATTTAAGAAAACGTAACTTAGGAGAGAACCATCCCGATGTTGCCATTAGCCTCAACGATATCGCCGCCCTCTACTTTTTCCAAGGACGCTACGATGAAGCCGAATCTCTTTATCTGCAAGCCTTGGAGTTACGGAAACGCAATTTAGGAGAGAACCATGCCGATGTTGCCACCAGTCTGAACAACCTCGCCTTACTTTACTTCTTGCTGGGACGCTATGACCAAGCCAAACCGCTTTATCTGCAAGCCTTAGAACTGAGGAAACGCTTACTGGGAAGGAACCATCCGGATTTCGCCACTAGCCTGAATAATTTAGCCGAACTCTACAGAACCCAAGGACACTACACCCAAGCCGAACCCCTCTATCTGCAAGCCTTGGAGGTAATGAGGCGTCTGTTGGGGGATGAGCATCCCGATGTGGCGACTAATATGAACAATCTAGCTGCACTCTATTTCTTCCAAGAACGCTACGACGAAGCCGAACCCCTCTATCTGCAAGCCTGGGAAATCAGGAAACGCTTATTCGGTGATAATCATCCCGATGTGGCACAAAGCCTCAACAACTTAGCCGGACTCTACTTCTCTCAAGGACGCCAGGGTGAAGCCGAACCTCTCTATCGCCAAGCGTTGGAAATCTGGCAACGTTTATTGGGCGATACTCATCCGGATATCGCCACGAATCTGAATAATTTAGCATTACTCCACCACTCCCAAGGACACTACGAGGAAGCCGAACCTCTGTATCGCCAAGCGTTGGACTTAAGGAAACGGTTATTCGGCGCGAACCATCCCGATGTAGTGACTAGCCTGAATAACTTAGCATTGCTCTACCATTATCAAGGACGCTACGAGCAAGCCGAACCTCTTTATGTGGAGGTGTTGGATGTGGGTAGACAGTTATTAGGAGAGGAGCATCCCGATGTTTTAAGCAGCCTGAATAACTTAGCTGCACTCTATAAAAATCTCGCCGAACTTTATTCCACGCAGGGACGCTACGATGAAGCCGAACCTCTCTATCTGCAAGCCTTAGAGTTGCGGAAACGCTTACTGGGAGATGAACATCCCGATGTGGCACAAAATCTGAATAATTTAGCCATACTCTACTTCTTTCAAGGACGTCACGACAAAGCCAAAGACTTCTATTCGCAAGCTTGGGAGTTGGGAAAACGCTGGCTAGGGGATGAGCATCCAGATGTGGCACAAAATCTGAATAATTTGGCAGGACTTTATTCGTCTCAAGGAGAATATGAATTAGCCGAACCCCTGTATGTCCAAGCGTTGACGATTTGTGAAGAACGACTCGGCGTTAATCATCCGACTACAGCAACAATTCGGAAAAATCTCGATGATCTGCGTGCGGCGATGGGATAATTTTTAGGGGAGATAGGGGAGATAGGGAAGATAGGGGAGATGGGGAAGATAGGGGAGATGGGGAAGATAGGGGAGATAAGGGAGAAAAACGAAATCGACAGACAGCTAAAGAGAATGTACCCTATAGGAGTGGGTGTTGCTGCCAAACGCTCCGAATCAAGGATAACTCTTGTCGAATGTGCTTAGAATTGATTCGGATTAACGCGATTCACAATAACTTTGTCATTTTTTGAGGTGAACTCGACTATAAACTCTTAAACACAACTAGCTATGACTTTAACCGGATGAACCCAAAACACTGGAATTTGGGCATAAGCTGTATAGTCTTAATGTTGTAGAGTATGGCAATCGTCAAAACCGATGAGGTTCACCGAATCGTTCAAGAGCGATTACAAGATTGGAGGTTAATTTCATGATGACGGAGTTGTCTGACCCGACGGTTGATAATGAAAAAACGTATGGGGATTTACTGACAGCGATTCAAGCCAGTCAAGGTAAGTTGAGTGTAATCCTAGCGGTTTGTGATGATATCCATTACCGCAACCAACTGATTGAACGCTATGAAACCGAACTCGCCGCCTCTATGCGATCGCATCGCGTTACTTTGGTTAAGGATGACCCGAACCTGAGCCACGCCATTACTGAACTCGTCCAAACCAATGACGATTTACGTCAGGGGGGAAACGCTGTTGTCACCGTGACGGGTGCGGAACAACTTCTCTGGCTCAAATTCGACGCTCAGCATTCAGAACAGGAAATTTTTTTCGCCTCCTTACCAGAAACCCAAGACGCCTTATCCGCCAAGGCTAGTCCACTTGTCCTGTGGCTAACTCACCAACTAGAGAGTCAGCTAAGTCAAAACGCCCCAGAGTTCCAAAATTGCTGTCAAGCTATCTTTCGCTTCCACTCCCAAAAAACAGCCGCTATTCCCATTCAAAACATTGAGCCATTCCGCCATCTTATCGAAGAAAGCGACGCTTGGGATCAAAACGTATCCGTCTTTCCTGTCGCCGATCTCAACGCCTTGATCGAGTATACCAAAGCCAAACACGGCGTCAACGACCCGAATTTGGCAACCTTATATGCTCAAGTCGGACAAGTTTATCAACGACGCCTAGAACAGGGTGAATCTCTAAATTATCCCCAAGAACAAGCCTTAGCCGTTGAGTATTTGAGTCAAGCCATTCAGCTAAAAAAAGAACTCGGCTTAGAAACAACCTTAGCCGAAACGGTGAATAATCTAGCCGAACTCTACAGGCTGCAAGGACGCTACAGAGAAGCTGAACCCCTTTATTTAGAAGCCTTAGAACTCAGAAAAAGCTGGTTGGGCGATACTCATCCTGATGTCGCCACCAGCCTCAACAACTTGGCAAAACTTTACCAGGCTCAAGGACATTACGCCCAAGCCGAACCTCTTTATCTGCAAGCCTTGGACTTGAGGAAACGCTTACTGGGTGATGATCATCCAGATCTCGCTCATAGTCTCAACGATTTAGCCACCCTCTATTTTTGTCAAGGACGCTATGAAGACGCCGAACCCCTTTATCTGCAAACCTTGGACTTGAGGAAACGTAACTTAGGCGAGGAGCATCTGGATGTGGCAACCAGCCTTAGTAATCTAGGCTTACTTTATCATTATCAAAGACGCTACGAGGATGCTGAACCCCTTTATCTGCAATCCTTAGACATCGAAAAACGTTTGTTGGGCGAAGAGCATCCAGATGTCGCCACAAGCCTGAACAATCTCGCCGCCCTTTATAAGTCCCAAGGGCGCTATGAGGATGCTGAACCCCTTTATCTGCAAGCCTTGGACTTGCAAAAACGCTTATTGGGAGATAACCATCCCGATGTCGCCACCAACCTCAACAACTTAGCCGCCCTCTACTTCTGTCAAGGACGCTACGAAAAAGCCGAACCCCTCTATCTCCAGGCGTTAGACATTAGAAAACGCTTGTTAGGAGAAAACCATCCCGATGTAGCACAAAGTTTGAATAATTTGGCAGGACTTTACTTTTCCAAAGGACCCAATAACAAAACCGAATCATTCTATTTAGAAGCGTTAAATATTCGGAAACGCTTATTGGGAGAGAACCATCCGGATGTAGCAACGAGTCTGAATAATTTAGCATTATTTTATCATTATCAGGGACACTATGACAAAGCCGAACCCCTCTATATGCAAGCCTTACATTTGAGAAAACGTTTATTGGGGGATATCCATCCCGATGTAGTCACCAGTATGAATAATTTGGCATTACTCTACCATTATCAAGGACGCTACGAGCAAGCCGAACCCCTCTATCTGAAAGTTTTGGAACTGGGCAAACGCTTATGGGGAGAAGACCATCCCGATGTGGCGATCAGTTTAAATAATTTGGCAGCCCTCTATAAGTCTCAAGGACGGTATGAACAAGCGAATTACTTAACTTCCAAGCTATGGAATTGAGGCACGATGGATATCATGTCCGGCTGGGTGTGACACCCTAAAAAACCCCAGCTTAAGATTCAGGAAAAATTTACCCCTGCTCCCCCTGCTTCCTACCCCCACCGCAAGACTTATTCAGCAGATCCTAAATCTACTCCTTCTGGACGGGATCGGGGCGGGTTTAGAGAAGTAAATGGTGAGTAACATCAGTTGGTAGTAAAACCCGCCCCTACAAATGCGCGATCGCACGAGAACCCTGTTTGTATTGATAGCTGCGATCGCACGTCCTATAATTGCCAATAAAACTCAGGATCAACAGACATGCTTGCCAGGGTTTGGAGTGCTTCGCTAGTTGGCATCGATGCGGTGAAAGTCGGTGTGGAAGTCGATGTGTCAGGCGGATTACCCGGAATTGTTGTCGTGGGATTACCCGATACCGCCGTCCAAGAATCGCGAGAACGGGTGAGGGCGGCGTTAAAAAATGCCGGGTTTGTCTTCCCGATGCGGAAAATCGTGATTAATCTCACTCCCGCCGACTTACGCAAAGAAGGACCCAGCTTTGATTTACCCATTAGTGTGGGAATTCTCGCCGCCTCGCAACAAGTCAATCCTGAATTATTAGGCGATTATCTATTTTTAGGCGAAGTCTCCTTGGATGGCAATTTACGCCCCATTGCGGGAGTCTTACCCATCGCCGCCGCCGCCCAAAGTTTGGGGATTTCTGGGTTAGTTGTACCCGCTGATAATGCCCAAGAAGCCGCCGTGGTGCGTGGACTAGACGTGTATGGGTTCCAGCATCTGGCTGATGTAGCAGATTTCTTGAACCAACCCGAACGCTATTCCCCGGTAGCGATGGATGAATTCCCTCAATCATCCTCCTATCAGTTTACAGGCGGAAACTTAAACGAAGTCAAAGGTCAATCCCATGCGCGTCGGGCGTTAGAAATAGCCGCAGCCGGAGGTCATAATTTAATTTTCGTCGGTCCACCGGGAAGCGGTAAAACCATGCTAGCGCGACGATTACCAGGAATTTTACCACCCTTGAGTTTTGAAGAAGCCCTGGAAGTCACCCAAATCTATTCTGTAGCCGGATTACTTAAAGATAAAGGCAGATTAATCAGACATCGCCCCTTCCGCAGTCCCCACCATTCTGCCTCAGGTCCATCATTAGTTGGGGGGGGCAGTTTTCCTCGTCCTGGAGAAATTTCTTTGGCGCATCGAGGGGTATTATTCCTAGATGAATTAACCGAATTTAAGCGCAATGTATTGGAATTTTTGCGCCAACCCTTAGAAGATGGTTATGTGACCATTTCTCGCACCCGACAATCCGTCTTGTTTCCGGCACAATTTACCTTAGTTGCTAGTACTAATCCCTGTCCCTGTGGTTACTTTGGCGATACCCTGCAACCCTGCACCTGTTCAGCGCGACAACGGGAGAACTATTGGGCAAAACTTTCTGGTCCACTCATGGATCGGATAGATTTACAAGTTGCGGTAAATCGCCTCAAACCCGAAGAGATTACTCGACAACCCCAAAGCGAGGCGTCAGAAGCCGTAAGGGAGAGAGTAAAAGTAGCCCGCGATCGCACTCGTCATCGCTTCAACTCAGAACCCTCACTGCGCTGTAATGCCCAGATGCAAAGTGGTCATTTGAGACAATGGTGTCATTTAGATGATAGGAGTCGCAATCTTTTAGAAGGGGCAATTCGCAAACTCGGACTATCTGCCCGGGCAAGCGATCGCATCCTCAAAGTCGCCCGCACAATTGCCGATTTATCGGGGGCTGAAACGTTGCAAATGTCACACATTGCTGAAGCTATTCAATATCGCACCATTGATCGTATGCAGTAACACAGATTACACAGATTGAATGAGATTCTCCAGAAGACTCACGATTGAATGACACAGATTAAGTAGGTTGGTGGAAATAAACTCGACTATATTAAGTTATGTCAACAAACCTCAAACCTTTACAAATGACAAGTGACAAATGACAAATGACATCTGTACAACCGTTGAGTTATTTTGCGGGATTGGAGGATTCCGGATTGCGGCGAATCAGAGAAATATAGGCACAATCTGGACAAATGATCGTTGTCCGAAAGCCTGTCAAGTATACCGCGATCGCTTTGGAAAGGCACAATTACATCAGGGTGATATTTATCAACGAGTTGATAAAATTCCGCCTCATGATCTGTTAACGGCTGGTTTTCCCTGTCAACCGTTTAGTAGTGCTGGCAAAAAAAAGGGAGTGCGAGATCCACGCGGTCATATTTTTCAAGTGATTATTGAGGTTTTGCAAAGACACAAGCCCAGGTTTTTTATCTTAGAGAATGTCAAACGTTTGCTGTCGATGGAGGAAGGGACTCATTTCGCCACGATACTCAATGAGTTAGCTCATTTGGACTATACGATTGAGTGGCGTTTGGTTAACGCTATGCATTTCGGTTTACCCCAAAATCGTCAACGAGTTGTCATCCTGGGAAGCTTAGAAAAGGATACAAAGGATAATTTTCCCAATATCAGACTTGCCTCAACTGAAAATATCGCTGAGTTATCCGACTCAACGTTTCAAACCCTGAATAATATTGAACAATGGACAACAATAAACGACCATAGCAATAGATTTTCAACTTGGGGATTAGCCAAAATAGGTCGTTTTTTCGGCTACAATTTTGCCCAATTTTATCCAGTTACACCGATTGTCCCATTACGGGCAATTCTTGAGTCAGATGTCGATTGCCAATTTGATTTTACTGAGTCTACGTTAAACCGTTTACAAACCAGTACCCCAGTTAATGATTTTGTCCAAGGTGTACAAATTCTCTACAATCAAAGTGGGGGAGCGCGAATGGGTTACACTGTATTTGGTATTGATGGTGTTGCACCAACACTTACCTCAACAACGAGTCGCCACTATGAGCGCTATAAAATTGGTAATCAGTTCCGCCGTCTGACTAATGTAGAATATGCTCGCATTCAGGGCTTTCCAGATGAACATTGTGCGGGGATATCTATCTATGATCAATATGCTCTTTTCGGAAATGCCATTCCCCCGGTTATGGCTGGGTGGGTTATGGATTGTATCTTAGCAAATAAGATCGTCCAACTCAAAACACCTAAATTTGAACAACTATCACTTTTCTCTCTAACTGATGCTTGCTAAAGAAGAATTAGGGCTTGCTGAATTAATCGGCAAGCTATACTATACAAGGGTTTCAAACCATTTTTTTATCCAACAAGTGCAAAGTTTTTACACCCTTACACTCTTGCATTATGAGATTTTCGCCGACCTAAACGCCGAATTTTACATCAACAGAGGGTTGAAACTATTGCCCATTGCCTATGAAACACCGAGCGAAGCGTTCGACTGAACTTCGACAGGCTCAGTTGCCGCGCGGTTCGGCTGAGCGCTCACCGTCGAAGCCTCACGCCGAAGTCCGAGGTGTTCCCTATTGCCTCTCCCCACCACAAGACTTATTCAGCAGATCATAATTACGTGCCAGATTAAGAGGAGAATTTAAAGTTTGTTTGTAGGGGCGGGTTTGACTGTTATCGGATAGAAATAAACCTAGATATTGAAAAACCCGCCCTTCCCCAAGGTATCATCTATCAGCAAAAGTATAGGTTGATGGCGCACGTCGGCAAAGGGCGCACGTCGGTGCGCCCCTACAATGTACGAACCTAATTATTATCATCAAATTAGGGCGATATAATTTCAGTCGCGTTTTTGGTATGACTCAATCTTGATAAGGAGTAAACTAAAGTATCCCTGACTCAATCCTTGGGCTTGGGATAAGGTTACAGCTAAATCTCAAATAGTATGAGTGTAGATTTACTGACATTTTTTAAGGCGACAAATCCCGGTCAGACGATTAATATCGCTGATCCTGAAGATCGCAAATACTATATCGACTTTTCTCCGGTTCGCGGTGGGACGATTATTGAGGAGTTGAAGGAAAATATTACCATATTCTATGCCAATCAGCCAAGTTGTGATTTGTTTACTGGACATATCGGTTGTGGCAAATCCACGGAGTTACTGCGGCTAAAGGCGGAATTGGAGGCGGAGGGGTTCCATGTTGTTTATTTTGAGTCGAGTGATGACTTGGAAATGGCAGATGTGGATATTGCGGATGTGTTACTGGCGATCGCACGGCGGATTAGTCAGAGTCTGGAAGATCTTGCGATCGCGGAACCCCAGGGATTGAAGCGGTTGCTGAAACGGACGGCGGAACTGTTGCAGACGGAGTATGATTTATCGGAGGTGGAGTTAGGCTTGCCGAAAATGCCAGGGGTTCCCGATGTAAAGATGAAGGCGAATGACAAAGGGGCGTTGTCTTTGGCGTTTGGGATTGGTAAGATTACCGCTAAAGCGCGAGCAGATTCGGGATTGCGAGAACGACTGAATCAGTTTCTGGGACCTAAGAAAGCCGAGTTATTAGCGGCGATTAATCAGGAATTGATTGAACCTGCGATCGCGCAGTTGCAACAGCAGGGGAAACAAGGATTAGTCGTGATTGTCGATAACTTGGATCGGATTGAGGGTCAAACCAAAGGTTGGGGGAGATCGCAACAGGAATATATTTTTATTGATCAGGCGGAATATTTGCAAAAGTTTAATTGCCATGTCGTTTATACCATGCCCTTGGCGTTAAAGTTTGCTGATACCTATGCGCGGTTAACCCAACGATACAAGGAAGAACCCAAAGTTTTGCCCATGGTACAGGTGCAGCAAGTAGATGGGAGTGACTGCGAGGAGGGGATGGCGTTACTGCGACAGATGGTATTGGCGCGGGCGTTGCCGGATTTGGACGAACAAGGGCGGTTAAATCGGGTAAATGACATTTTTGACCATCCGGAGAGTTTAGACCGCTTGTGTCGCGTCAGTGGCGGTCATGTGCGGGATTTATTACAACTGTTGATCCAGTGGTTGAAGAAGGATCTCAAACAAGGGCGGTTGACTCGTGAAACGTTGGAGGGTTTGATTCGTAGTCGTCGTAATGAAATGACGCTTACCATTGATGATCACGAATGGGCGTTATTGCGGAAAGTCCGGGAACGGAAGAAGGTTAGTGGGGATGATGGGTATCAGAAATTAATTTACAGTCGGTTGGTGTTTGAATATCGCGATCGCGGCGAGTCTTGGTTTGATATTAATCCGGTTTTGACAGAGGCTAAGGAGTTAAGGGGATGAGTCATTTGTCCTTTGTCATTCGTCATTTGTATTTGGGGCAAATTGTTCTAACAATTGCTCACGGGAAAGGGTAGTTAGTAGGGGAGTTAATTCTTGGGAAGGTAATTGTAACATTGATGCGATCGCACTCGCTAATTCGGGGTCAAGTTCTCCAAATCGTACTCTCAGAAACCGTCCTACAGCTTCTTGTCTTGAGGTTTCGTCTCGCATTGGCAGATTACCAAACCACAGTAACAGTTCCTCTCGTTCAAGGTTAAATAACAGCCGAGTCAACTCCTGAGGGGGTAACTGTAACATGGGCGCGATCGCACTCACTAAGTCTGGGTCAAGTTCACCAAATCGCACTCGGAGAAAGTTTTCCGCCATTTGGCGTTGTCCTTCAAGTCTGCCTTCAAGTTTGCCTTCTTGTATCCCCTCTCGCTTGCCTTGTTCTAAGGTTTCTTCTTGCCATTTTAAGTAAGCTGGTGATAAGTTCATGAGCAATTCCCTGTCCTGTTCACTTAAATTGTCGCTTTCGTTGATCGTGATACGCCAGTTTGCCAGAATCTGTAAAATTGTCTGCCGATAGGGGTTCTGTTGGGGTAAAGCGACCAATTCATCGATCGCTTGCTTCTGAGTTCCGCGTTTTCCCAAAACCCTTAACCATAGTGTATCTTCAGTGACGGGCAGTTGGTTGATGGCGATTAATCCTGTTTTCAGGAACTCTGGCATAAAATATACACCGTCTCCCCAGTTTCCTGACTGCTTCAGTCTTGCACCAAATCCGTTTAATAATCTTGTGGAACAAGAGGGTGAGAGAATCCACAAGTGGGGCCAATCGGTTTCGGGAAATGAAGTCCGTTCTCGTCTGGCTTTTCGCCGCATTTCACTGCGTACTGAGTTTAACTTGCTTTGGCAGTCGAGTACCTCGGCGGGGCTGGGTGGATTGCGGAAGGGTTCTAATAGACAGGCGGTTGTTGCCATTCGTCCCAGTAATCCGAGGTTTTCGGGTGCTGTTGCTGGTGATGGTGTTGGCACAAACCAAACATCAACTTGGCGGATTTCGGGGGATATTTCCCGACTGGTTTCGACGTTTCCTAGAGGGGCTAATAATTCCTCTAGGTATTGCTTGGCAAATTGATCGTGAGGCTTTCGTGTCATTCAAGTTTAAAATAGCGATGTGTTTGTTAAGTCACTGGTTTTGATTCTTTATTGTGGCGTATTTTGACGCCTTTTTGTCATCGTTTTGTAATAAATTGAGGTATAAGGATTTCGCTATTCTAGAACCATACGGTTTAAATGATGAACTGATGAGGATTGGACTTAACCGCCGAGACTGCTGTAGGGGCGACCCGCTTGGATTAATGAACAACTCAATTCCACTCAATTTACTCGGGTCGCCCTTTGCTTAATCTATGTCAGATAATATTGCTTAGAATTTGAGGGTAAGTGTTGAGGCGATGATGGCGCTAAAGCGCAACTACAAGCGCAACTACGAACAAAACGATGTCGCAGCTACCTGATATTACACCGGAGAATAAGACGGAATTAGAGGAACTGGCGTTGACGCTGGACGCCTTTCAGGGTAAGTTTTTGCTGATTTTTGCTCGATGTAATTATGACAGAGTGCGATCGCGTCTGATTCAATGTCTCCAAGATTCTTCTCCTCTGAACATTCGCACGATTACGCTGAACCCTGATGATACGGCGCTATATCAACGAATTCAGACGGAGTTGCAGGGGGAAAATTCAAAGCCTCTCTCTTCGCAGGAGAGAGGTTTGGAGAGAGGTTTTCCAGATCCTGTGAACAGTCAGGATAAACCGGGGGCGCTGATGGTTTTGGGGTTGGAGTCGGTGCTATCCCTGGAGAGGATGTTGGCGGGGGCGGATTTGGTGCGGGAAGAGTTTCGTCACCATTGTCCGTTTCCGGTGGTGGTTTGGGTGACGGATTCGGTGAAGGCGCAATGGATGCAGTTTGCCCGAAATTTGGAAAGTTGGGGGGTGAGTAGCCAGTTTACGATTAGCCGTGGGGAGTTGGCGGCGTTTATTAAAGATAAAGCAGATCAATGGTTGGCGGATGGGTTGAATTTAACCGATACGGAGTGCATTGAACTTAGGGCGGAATTAGAGGCGGCTGAAGGGGAATTACAGGTAGAGGATAAGGGGTTAGAACCGGAATTAGCGGCGGCGTTATTCACAGTATTGGGGGTTTGTCAAGAGCAACAGGGAGATATTCAGGCGGCGATTACTAATTATGAGCAAGCGTTGGTACGTTGGCAGGAATTACAGCGTTTCGACTATCAAGGAATCGTTTTAAAGGAGATAGTTTATGGTTATTTCTGCCAAATTAATCGGATTCAACCTGCGACAATTTCTAGTGATGAATATAATCAGATTCAACAGAAACTTAAAGACTCTATTCAGGAAGCCTTAACTGCTTTTAATCGGGCGCAACGTCCGGATTTAATTGCTGATTCCATTGGTGTGTTTGGTCAGGTTTTGCGGGAGTTCCAGGACTGGCAACAATTACAAGAGTTGGCGGAACAGGCGTTGGCGTTTGACCAAGGGGAAAATCGACGGGATAAACTGGCGTTGGATTATACGTTTTTGGCGGATGTTGCGTTGGCTAAAGAACGTTGGCAAGACGCGAAGGAGTTAGCGGAAGCGGCGTTAAATCAGGTTGAGACAATTGCGCCTGGGGAAGAGATAGAGGTAAAAAGTAGATGCTATTGGATTAAAGCGCGATCGCACGTTAATTTAGGTCAATGTTCTGCCG
Source organism: Coleofasciculus sp. F4-SAH-05 (assembly GCF_040222985.1). Classification (NCBI taxonomy): domain Bacteria; kingdom Bacillati; phylum Cyanobacteriota; class Cyanophyceae; order Coleofasciculales; family Coleofasciculaceae; genus Coleofasciculus; species Coleofasciculus sp. F4-SAH-05. The sequence goes on along the minus strand of NZ_JAVKBY010000241.1, from coordinate 45,021 downwards.
CGATTGAACAGTTAGAATTTGCCCATGGGATGAGTCAACCGTTATCCAATCCTCGGCTTTATTTGGATATTTTAGCGGATTTACATGATCTCTATTGGCAGACAAAAGATTATCTGAAAGCTTTTAAAATTAAGCAGGAACGGCAAACCGTTGAAACCCAATTAGGATTAAGAGCGTTTATTGGTGCCAGTCGCGTTCCATCGATTGTTGGGGCAAACCTCTCTCCAAACCTCTCTCCTGCAAGGAGAGAGGCTTTGAATACTTCACATTTTGTCCGGAATACTCCACATTCTGTCCTAAATCCTCCACATTCCGTCCTGAATACTTCCCCTTCCCTCTTGAATACTCCCCCTTCCCTTGCAGGGAAGGGGGCTGGGGGGTTAGGTTTCATCGCCCCAGAAATTATCGCTTCAGGCTGGGAAAAAGATGTGCGAGAATTAGTCGAACGAGTGCAGCGTTCTGATCATAAAGTTATTGTCATTTACGGTTATTCTGGCGTAGGCAAAAGTTCTTTATTCAATGCAGGACTCATACCAACTCTACACCATACTACCGCCAGTGGACAACGCATCATCCCAATTTTGAGCCAAGTTTATACCGATTGGGAACGAGAATTAGGACAGCAATTAACCGCCGCGCTAGAAACACAAAATATTTCTATCATTCAACCCCTTGATTCTAAAACTGCAATTTTAGCCGCCTTGCGCCAGAGTGAAACCCAGCAGGTGCGAATTGTGTTAATCTTTGACCAGTTTGAGGAATTCTTTTTTGTTACCGATGACAAAGGTTGCAAGAATAAAATATTTGAAACTGATTTTTTTGAGTTTTTAGGTCAGTGTTTAGACATTTTGTCCCTGACGGTTATTTTTTCTATTCGCAGAGATTACCTCCATTATTTAGTAGACCAACCCGGAATGGCAAATTATGACCTGTTGAGTAAGAATATTCTCTATAAAATTTCTAACTTAACCCCAGAGGAAGCCCAAAACCTAATTGTACAACTCACCGAGCGGTCTAATTTTAAGTTGGAAGCGGCGTTAATTGAACAACTGGTTAAGGATTTAGCTGGAGATTATAAGAAAGTACGCCCGATTGAGTTACAGGTAGTCGGGGCGCAACTGCAAGCGGAGGGGATTAGAACGTTAGCAGATTATCAACAGTTTGGTACAAAGGAAGAATTAGTGCTGCGCTATCTGGCGGAAGTGGTGGAGGATTGTGGGGAGGAGAATCAGCAAATAGCGGAATTGCTGTTGTATTTGTTGACCGATGAGAAAGAGCGGCGATTGCTGAAAACTCGTGGGGAGTTGGAGGAAGATTTAAAGGATTTTGTCACAGTAGCGGCGAGTCAGTTGGATTTAATTTTAGAGATTTTAGTGTTATCGGGGTTAGTTTTTGTGGTTCCCGATACGCCGGATGACCGTTATCAGTTGGTACATGATTATTTAGTGTCCTTTATTCGCCAGCAGCAAGAGCCAAAGATACAAGAAATTATTGCTCAATTGAATCGGGAACGGGAACAGCGTCAGCAGTTAGAGCTGAGTATTGAACAGATGCGGGGAGAGTTAAGCCTGGTTCAAGGGGAACGAGAACGGGTGATGGTGGAGGTGGAACAAGCGGAGCAAACCAAGCAGGAATTAGCCGCAGAAAATCGGAAAGTATCGCGGCGAGTGCGTGTGGGTTCAGTGGTATTGGTATTGACAGTAATCAGCGCCGGATTTGCTTTAGCTTGGACAGGAAAAGCGAATAAACAAATTGAAGAAGCCCTGAAAGGAACGGAACTTGAACGGCGCGGCACAATAGCCCTACGGCAATTTAACTATACCCAAATTCCGGCATTACTCACCGCCATGGAAGCGGGTAAAGAGCTAAAAGCCTTGGTGAAAGACCGACCGATTAATCAGTATCCCGCCTATAGTCTCCTCTCCGCACTGCAACAGATTTTGGATCAAATCCGTGAGCGAAATCAACTGCGTGGTCATGAATCTGCGGTTTGGAGTGTTAGCTTTAGCCCTGATGGAGAGCAAATTGCTAGCGCTTCATATGACGGAACCGTGCGCTTGTGGGATAAAAATGGCAAAGAATTAGCCGTCCTTCGCGGTCATCAAGATCGGGTTTGGAGTGTCAGGTTTAGCCCCGATGGAGAGAAAATTGCTAGCGCTTCGGAGGACAAAACCGTGCGGTTGTGGGATGAAAATAGAGCCGAATTAGCGATCCTGCGCGGTCATAAATTTTGGGTTAATAGTGTTATTTTTAGCCCCGATGGGAAGCAAATTGCTAGCGCTTCGGAGGACAAAACCGTGCGGTTGTGGGATAAAAAGGGAGCCGAATTAGCCGTCCTTCGCGGTCATGAATCTTGGGTGTGGAGTATTAGCTTTAGTCCCAATGGAGAGAAAATTGCTAGCGCTTCGGAGGACAAAACCGTGCGGTTGTGGGATAAAAAGGGAACCGAATTAGCTGTTATGCGCGGTCATGAATCTTGGGTTAGGAGTATCAACTTTAGCCCCGATGGAAAGCAAATTGCTGGCGCTTCATCTGACGGAACGGTGAGGTTGTGGGATGAAAATGGCAAAGAATTAGCCGTCCTTCGCGGTCATGAAGATTCGGTTAGGACTGTCAGCTTTAGCCCCGATGGAGCGAAAATTGCTAGTGCTTCGGAGGACGGAACCGTGCGCTTGTGGGATGAAAATGGCAAAAAATTAGCCGTCCTTCGCGGTCATCAAGCTCCGGTTTGGAGTGTCAGGTTTAGCCCCGATGGAGAGAAAATTGCTAGCGCTTCGGAGGACGGAACCGTGCGCTTGTGGGATGAAAAGGGAGCCGAATTAGCCGTCCTTCGCGGTCATGAATTTTCGGTTAATAGTGTTAGCTTTAGCCCCGATGGGAAGCAAATTGCTAGCGCTTCATTAGACGGAACCGTGCGCTTGTGGCGGGTGGAGACGTTAGACGACTTGCTGGTTCGCGGTTGCGACTGGTTGCGGGACTATCTCAGAACTCATCCCGATGTCAGCGATATTAATAAATTTTGTGCAGGGGAATTAGAGAGGAGGTAGAGTGTTAAATTAGAGGGATTTTTCTCCCAAACACCCCTCTGAGCGACGCGATCGCACTCGACCTGTTGAGAATGAGAATAAGGATAGGCTTTATCAGTGTAGGTTGAGTCAACCCTGAACCCTGCACCTTTCCAAAGTGCGGTTGAAGTAATAAATTAGAATGTTTGTATCCAAAAGATAACTATTATTCATTCCATTCTTGATTAACATCTCTTTGAACACTTATTTTAGCCAAAATAGCCATGTAGGATGGCAAAGGTTGTCAACCGGAAAATGCTGATAGTAGGGTGGGTTTCGACTTCGCTCAACCCACCCGTATACCAGTCAGTACCATGGGTTTGTCATCAGCGATGGGACTTGAATCGGGCGCAAGGATGATACCCCGACAAGGTGGTGAATAAACCGGAGCTTGTAACATCTCGTTACAATGGACTTGGCGCGATCGCACTCGACCTGCTGAAAATAATAAGGATAGAGTTAAGGGTTCCTCTAACCCTATACCCTCTACAATGATGAACGTCTGTTTCAAGGAGTATCCGCCTCATGTTGCCATACGTCCTCGCGTTGGTTATCGGTCTTGGTAGCTTTGCCTATTACATGGCAGCATTCTTTTTTCCCGAAGTCCACCGCAAAAGCGACTTCTTCTGGAGTGGTGTCGGATTTTTCTACGCCCTCGTCTTGTGGGTATGTGCAGGGCGGATTACCGGGGCGGTACTCCTGAGTCAAATCGCCAGTGTATCCCTGTTGGGGTGGTTAGGCTGGCAAACCCTGATGATGCGGCGACAGTTGGCTTTACCTGAAGCCCAAACCGAAATTTCGCCCCAAGTTCAGGAAAAAATAGCTAGTTCTGGGATGTTCCAACTGGCAAAAAACCTAGTGGTTCAACCCGTCGCCCGGGTGTTCCGTAGAAAACCCGTTACGCCAACCCCAGTCGTGACTGAACCGGAACCTGTGACAGAACCCGCCGCGCCAGAGACGGAAATCGCCCCAGCCAAAACGGAAATTGGCGAATCCTTCCCTGGAACAGTTACGGAAATAACCGAGGAAGTGCAACCGCCATCGGAAGAACGCGATGTCCCCGTCGCCTCTCCCACGGAGGTAAGCGAGGAAACCCCAGCGGAAACCCCAGCGGAAACCCTAGAGGAACCCGTAATGGCGGATATCACCGAACCGACTCAAGTCAGGGAAACAGTAGAAACAACACCAACTGAACGGGTTGAGGAACCCGCTGAGGAAACAACCCCGCCAGAACAGATAGGGGAATTTGCCCCAGACGAGTCTCCAACCCAGACACCCCTAGAAGAATGGACATTAACAGAGACATCTGTAGCCGAGACACCCCTAGAGGAACAGACGTTAACCGAGACACCTGTAGCCGAGACACCCCTAGAGGAACAGACGTTAACTGATACACCTGTAGCCGAAACACCCACCAAACCAGTCCAGAAACCAACCAAACAAAGTCAGGGAATTAGTGGCTTTTTCAATAATCTCTTGGGCAAAGGTAAGGAAAAACCCGCTAAAACGAAGGAACCTGAGACAGTATCAGAAGATATTTCCACTTCACCCGCACCAGAAATCTCTGAATCTAGTCCGCCAGACACCCCACTCGACGCTTCCCCAACTCCGACTCAGGATATAGAAGAAACAGCCGCACCGGAGGAAACCCTAGCCGACGAAACCCCAGCGGAAACCCAAACCGTTGACGTTACCCCAGCAGCAGAAACACCAACAACTGAACCGGAACTCACTCAGAACCCAGACATCCAACCCCCAGAAACCCCCGAAGAATCAGCAACTGAGACGACTCAACCCGCTGACTCAGAACCCCTGATGCGCCCGAATCCGCCTGAACCCGAACAGGTAGACGCCGCGAACCAATCCCCGGAACCGGAATCAGATGAGTCTCCAGACATCTCAGTCGCAGATATTGCCCCAGAATCGCCATTATCACCCCCCGCTGAACCCATAGGTGAGGGTGACGCCAAAACCCGACAATCTCAAGATTCAGAAAATTCTCCCCAGTCAAGTTGAACAAAAGTTGAGCGCAGTCCCCATCTAAAATCGCAAGATTTAGGTGGGGGAAAGCGAAACACTAACAATTTTGGTATAATTCCGACAGGTACGGCGGCATTTATTTGTTCGGCACGACCAAAAGAACCTAGAAAACTTAAGATTAGGGGGTTCCAGTAGAGATTATTTGTTACAATAACGCATCTACTGGGTAGAAATCTTAGTGCGTTTTTATGGCTTTTCAGTCTTAACTCCGATTCAGAAATGGCGAGGAGGGGCATAAAGGACCCAAGTTCCTGATGTCCACCGAGAACAGCGGCTCTTCGTGGTAACAGCAGGGGAGAATCCCCAACTAATTGCCAGCAATCTAGTTGGGGTCTGTTCAAAGGATGGCAAATTCTCACCCATAATGTAGGGATAGATAAAGCTGCTTATTGTAAAAAGGGATAATTGGGAAAAATCCCAACTCCCCCATCCGTACAACCACTAGCCCATAGGTCGAACTGTGACAGAAGCTAAATCCTACAAAGACACCGTAAATCTGCCCCAAACCCAATTTAGTATGCGGGCAAACGCGGTCAAACGGGAACCGGAACTGCAACAATTTTGGCAAGACCAACAAATCTATCAGCGACTGTCACAGACAAATCCCGGTGATATTTTTGTTCTCCACGATGGTCCCCCCTACGCGAATGGGGCTTTACATATTGGACACGCCCTAAATAAAATTCTTAAAGATATCATCAATAAGTATAAGCTGCTGCAAGGGTATAAAGTTCGCTACGTCCCCGGCTGGGATTGCCATGGCTTACCCATTGAACTGAAAGTCCTGCAAGCCATGGACTCTGAAGAACGCCAAGCCCTAACCCCGATAAAACTGCGGCGCAAAGCCCGAAAATTTGCCCTGAAAACGGTTGATCAGCAGCGCCAAGGGTTTCAACGGTATGGTGTATGGGGAGACTGGGATCATCCTTACCTGACCTTAACTCCAGAATACGAAGCCGCCCAAATTGGCGTATTTGGTCAGATGGTGCTAAAAGGGTATATCTATCGGGGCATGAAGCCCGTTCATTGGAGTCCCAGTTCCCAAACTGCCTTGGCAGAAGCGGAGTTAGAATATCCAGAAGGACATACCTCCCGCAGTCTTTATGCCGCATTTCCCCTGACCAAAGCCACCGACTCGGTGGAAGCAAAGCTAAAACCCTATTTAGTAGATTTGGGTGTGGCTATCTGGACAACCACCCCCTGGACAATTCCCGGTAACTTAGCCGTGGCGGTGAATCCCGAACTCACCTACGCCGTCGTGGAAGTGTCGGAGAAATCAGCCAGTCAGGAGGTGGAGAAATCCTCGAAACCCAGTAATACAAAGGCAAAAGGATTTGCCCCCACTCAAGACGAGGAATCCCCAGAATCAGACTCCACCGACTCAGACACGGAAGCCGAAGGGTTTAAATACTTAATCGTGGCGGCGGAATTAGTCGAACGCCTCTCTCAAACCCTGGATAAAGACTTAACCGTCAAAACCACGCTGAAAGGACAGGAATTAGACCAGTGTACCTATCGCCATCCCCTGTTTGACCGAGAGAGTCCGATTGTAATTGGTGGCGATTACATTACCACAGAATCGGGAACCGGCTTAGTCCATACCGCACCCGGTCATGGTCAAGAAGATTATATCGTCGGTCAGCGCTACAATTTACCGATTATCTCTCCCGTAGATGGAAATGGAGATTTTACCACCGAAGCGGGACCCTTTGCTGGGTTAAATGTGCTGCGGAATGCGAATCCAGCGGTGATTGACGCCCTCAAAGATGTGGGTTCGTTCCTGAAAGAGGAAAACTATGTGCATAAATATCCCTACGATTGGCGCACCAAAGAACCAACTATTTTCCGGGCGACGGAACAGTGGTTTGCGTCGGTGGATGGCTTCCGGGAAGAAGTAATGAAGGCGATTCAATCCGTTAATTGGATTCCTCCCCAAGGTGAAAACCGGATTACCGCTATGGTGTCGGAACGTTCCGATTGGTGTATCTCTCGCCAACGGAGTTGGGGTGTACCGATTCCGGTGTTTTATGACGAGGAGACGAATGAACCCCTGTTGACGGAAGAAACTATTGCCCACGTCCAAAAGATTATTGCTGAAAAAGGGTCCGATGCGTGGTGGGAATTGTCTGTAACTGAATTATTGCCCGAATCCTACCAGAATAATGGTCGCACCTACCGTAAAGGAACCGATACGATGGATGTCTGGTTTGACTCCGGTTCGTCTTGGGCGGGAGTTGTCCAAGAGCGTGAGGAATTATCCTACCCTGTAGATATGTACCTGGAAGGGTCAGATCAACATCGGGGTTGGTTTCAATCCAGTATCCTCACCAGTGTGGCGACAAATGGTTGTGCGCCCTATAAATCGGTATTAACCCACGGCTTTGTTCTGGATGAACAAGGACGTAAAATGAGTAAATCTGTGGGCAATGTGGTAGACCCCGCGACGATTATTGAAGGGGGAAAGAATCATAAACAGGAACCGCCGTATGGTGCGGATTTACTGCGGCTGTGGGTGTCATCGGTGGACTATTCGGTGGATGTCCCCATTGGTCAAGGGATACTGAAACAGCTTTCCGATATTTATCGCAAGATTCGCAATACGGCGCGATTTTTATTGGGAAATCTGCATGATTTTGACCCCGCCAAAAATGCGGTGGCGTATGAACAGTTACCGGAATTAGACCGCTATATGCTGCACCGGATGACGGAGGTGTTTGGTGAGGTGACGGAGGCGTTTGAGACTTATCAGTTTTTCCGCTTCTTCCAAACAGTGCAGAATTTCTGTGTGGTGGATTTGTCCAACTTTTATTTGGATATGGCGAAAGATCGTCTTTATATTAGTCATCCGGATTCGGTACGACGACGCAGTTGTCAGACGGTATTAGCGATCGCACTGGAAAATTTAGCTCGATCGATCGCGCCTGTATTATGCCATACATCGGAAGATATCTGGCAATATCTGCCTTATCCCACTCCCTATAAATCGGTGTTTGAGTCGGGATGGGTGCAGTTAGATGAAACCTGGAAAAAGCCGGAATTGGTGGAGAAGTGGACAAGGTTACGGACTATCCGCACGGAGGTGAATAAGGTTTTAGAGCAAGCTAGGACAGAGAAGATGATAGGCTCTTCTTTAGAAGCGAAAGTGTTGCTTCATGTCCCTGATGCTCAATTACGCCAACAGTTGCGGAAATTAAACCCCAGGGGGATTCCGCGCCTGTGGTTGCAAACCCCGAAACCGGAACTGATGGTGATGGGGGAGGCACCAGAAGCCGCATTAGCTTCAGAAACTCTGTCCTCAGAGACAGGGGAACAAGAGTGGAATGTTAATCAAATTCTGTCTAATGTATTGGTGACGCTACGCCAAGTTTTCAGCGAAAATCAGCGCCTATGGTTAACGGTGGGGGTAGTGGTAGCGGTACCGATTACGTTAAAAGTAACCGCAACTGTATTAGATTCGATCGCACGTTTACCCTTATTGGCTGATATCCTACAATTGGTGGGAGTAGGCTACAGTGCTTGGTTTATCAATCGCTATTTACTCCGCGCCCCCAATCGGCAAGAATTAGCCCAGAAAGCGCGATCGCTAACAATAGAGGTATTGGGTGAAGGTTCTCCCCAAGCGGAACCCGAAACGGCGGAACCTGAAGCCGCACCCCCAGCGCCAGTACAACCCCAACCCCAACCCCAACCCAGAATTCTAGGGGAACGGTTTACGGTTCTCAGTAACGGGGTGGATGAGTTGCGCTATCTGTTCTTAGCCTCCCAAGTTGAGGTGTTAGATTCCCCGGATGCGATTGAAAATGCTGACTATCGCAGTCAGTCGGATCACGTTTGGGTAGGAGTTGTTAAAGCGGAGGGGGAAAAGTGCGATCGCTGCTGGAATTATTCACCTTTTGTGGGTAAAATTATCGAGCATTCCACCATTTGCGAACGGTGTCGGGCGGCGTTGGCGGGTCAATGGTAATTTGTCATTTGTCATTTGTCATTTGTCATTTGTCATTTGTCATTTGTCATTTGTCATTTGTCATTTGTCATTTGTCATTTGTCATTTGTCATTTGTCATTTGTCATTTGTCATTTGTCATTTGTCATTTGTCTAAGAACAGGGAACAGGGAACAGGTAAGGTAGAGTTTTGAGTTAACTTCCCCATCTCCCCCATCTCCCCCATCTTCCCCATCTTCCCCATCTTCCCCATCTTCCCCAGACTCCCGACAGCAAGCCCTAATTATCCAACTATTAATCCCCACCCTGTAAGAGAGTGGGGAATTCCGCCGAATCGATTAATCAAATTATTTTGTCGGGTAGATGCGACTGGGGTGCCAGGATTCGAACCTGGGAATGGCGGGACCAAAACCCGCTGCCTTACCGCTTGGCTACACCCCAATGTGTGTACATTGCTTATATTAGCAGTTGTGGCTGGGAATATGTCAAGAGATTTTTGAAAATTGGCTGATTTCTCCTGATCTCAGGGAACAGAAGGCTCAATTTACGCGGCGGACTCCCATTACCTATTGCCCATTGCCCATTGCCTAGCGCGTAGCGCTATATAAACAAATATTAAGATAAGCTAAGATTATTTAACTCGTCCGTCAAGGGTGAAAAAGTTAATATAATCTTTATATTACGCTAGAATCCCCTACAATAAGGCATTGGCTGCATTAATCAGGGGAACGTAGCTTTTACATACCTTCAGGTTAGGAGGATTTCTGTCCAAGGGTTGAACTAAATTTGTATTCTTTTGTAAAGAAAAAATTTGACGGCATGTCGAGTTGTCACCATACCGCCAGATCCAGTAAGGGCAACGCTCTACTGGGCATTTATAGCTAGGGGTGACTATAGCTGAAGACAACTCGTCATAGAACCGGGCACAACTTTAACCTACCAATTAACGCTGGAGATTCACTAATGAGATTAATTCGCGAAATAGTTCAAGAAGCGGAAAAGACTGGCTACCTAACCCGACAAGCTGAAGACCAATTGCGTCAACTTTTAGCCAACAAGTACGACTGGGAAGACTTTACCGCGTTCATCCAATTACAGCAAGCAGTGATGGAAGAACGGGTGAAGCAAGAGTCTCGTGAGCTACTCTACACGTTATCCTCTTGCTCCACCCCTACCCCTTGCCATCAAGCGGGGTAGATTCGCAAGCGGCGATTGGGTTCATCGCCAAAACTATCGGACTTGAGGCGATAATGTTCCACCAGTTCGTGTTGCATCTTTCGCACTTTTGGCGATCGCGGAAGTAACTCGACGGGTTGTCCATTAGGAATCACGATTTGCTCGACGGCTAACCGGGCTTCTTCTAGCGCCTCAATCTCATCATCACTTCCACTTTGGGTAAACAACCGCAAATCTGCTGCATCGGGAACTCCAGGATCATCCATATCCAACATCCGCCGCAGGGCGCGACTCACTTGGGGGACAGTACTGGCTTTAACCGCATGAATGGGAATTTGCCGGGAACGGGCAATAGAGCGCAGTTTCGAGTGACTTTTAACGTGCGATCGCAAACCTAAAATGGCATCGGCACTATCCATATCCTTGGTTAAGACAACGGGTAAATTTAGCACCCGAATCACCTGCTCGATTTGATGGCGACTCACCCCATACGGATAGACATGGAGGGGCAAATCTTCACCATTGGGTCCAATCGTGTCTATAACCTCGCCAACGGAATTGGGTTGTTGCCAAGAGTCATGAAGCAGCTGATCAAAATAACTGGTTTGAGCCGCAGCCGATGATGAGGAACGCGATAGTGGCTGCATCTGTCCCGACGAACGCCAGCCACTGGGTTTTGCCACTAACCCGGACTGGGTACGGCGCTCCAGGGGTGCAGGTGCATCGGGGAATTCACGGGTAATAATTACCTTATTCTGCTCATCCACCGTTCGCACTTGGGGATTCGGTTGGCGTCCCCGCAGTAGCGCATCCACGGTATCCGCCACACTCTCATGCACTACCCAGCGCTGACGCTCCAGCATTTCCACAGCAATCTCAAACGTGGGCGGTGCTTTGCGTTCCAATACCGTTTTTTGAGAACCTCGGCGTCTGGCTTCATCATCCCCCAGAGTTACGGCTTGAATCCCACCAACTAAATCAGAGAGGGTAGGATTTTTAATCAGATTCTCAATTTGGTTTCCATGGGCTGTTCCCACCAACTGCACCCCCCGTTCTGCGATCGTGCGAGCGGCGAGGGCTTCGAGTTCGGTGCCAATTTCATCAATGACAATCACTTCGGGCATATGATTTTCTACTGCTTCAATCATCACCTGATGTTGAAGTTCTGGACGCGACACTTGCATCCGCCGAGCTCGACCAATGGCAGGATGGGGAATATCGCCATCGCCAGCAATTTCATTGGAGGTATCAATAATCACCACCCGTTTTTGTAGATCATCTGCCAGCACCCGGGCAATTTCGCGTAACGCCGTCGTTTTGCCCACACCTGGACGCCCCAACATCAAAATTGATTGACCCCGTTCGACGAGATCATGAATCAGACCAATAGTACCAAACACCGCTCGTCCGACGCGACAGGTTAACCCGATAATGTCGCCGGGGCGATTGCGAATCGCGCTAATCCGGTGTAAGGTTTTCTCCAGTCCGGCTCGATTATCCCCACTGAAATGCCCAACCCGCTCAACACAATAGTTTAATTGTTCAGCGGTGACGGGGGTTTCGGACAGATATTCGGCACCAGAGGGGAAACGCACCTCAGGAAAACGACCCAAATCCATCACCACTTCAATTAAATTGTCGCGATGGGGGTGTTGCTCCAGGATTTGGCGAATATCCTCTGGCAAAATAGCGAGTAATTTTTGGAGATCCTCAGTAATCTGCATCCCAGCTAAATTGGTGGTGTTAGATAAGGCTTGATTGGATAACGATTGGGAATGGGATGGGTTCATCCCGTTGGCATTCACCATAGGCTTGTCATTCGTCATTTGTCTTATGTCATTCGCCTGATGTATCTGATGTAAAGGTGTGAGGACTATTTACAGAGCTTCATCTCGTTGGGTTTATTTCCACCAACCTCCTGAGTTCGTCTGGAACAGGCTTAGAAACGGACTTCAGTTGAGATACTAGGGAATGGGCTAGAGCCACGGCTTTTGCCAGCCGATGCGGATCATTTTCCAGGTTTGCCCTTGATGATAATGGAAATGCTTGGAAATTGATATCATGATTTGCTTCATGGTATTGATCGAGTTGGTCTAAAATTGGAGCCAGTAATACCCGGGCATAGCTTCCGTAAGCCACACCCGCGACAAAGGGCTGGATGGGGTTAGCGGTAGCGTCTTCTGGGGTTCCAGGGTTGAGGAGTCCTACTGCTTTGAGTTTACTGACGGTATGGTGATTGGTTCCACCCGCCAGTTGCACGTATCCAGGTAAGTTGGCGGATAACACCTTTTGTGCCAGTTTCACGGCTTTTCGAGTGGTTCCTGTACCAATATCACCGCTCATTGGCTTGCCATCGGTTTGCCAGATGAGGGGACAAGGTAAGGGCGTGATCAGATGGTAAAGTTCCCAGAGATAATCAATCAAGCCCTCACCATCCGGACAACTGATAGCCAGCAACTTCAGGGTATGCATCCAGGGAGCGATCGCGCCCCAGAGTCGTTTAAAGTCAGTAAAATGCCCGACTTGGGTGTGAATTTCCAAAGCATCAACGCCCGTTGAAAGAATCAGTTCCGCTAACGTTGTGGGGGTGGATACATAGGAGCGAGTATAGATCAGTTGACTGGGGCAAACGGGTAAGCAACGTCCGCAGCCATAACAGCGTTGATCAATAACACCGGAGAATCCCTTGGGCGAGTGAGGATAGGTGAGGGGTTGGTCAGGTTTCGCCTGTTTTAGGGACTCCGGCGGAGTTGGCGGTGGCTCAAAGACAATGGCTTGAGCCGGACAAATCGTTTGGCAAGGACGGGGACAGTCTGGAGGACAAGCATTGGGATTAAATTCAGCTTTGCGAAAATGGGGATCTTCCCCATCATTTAAACTGACCATTAACCAGGGTTGATTACTGTATCCCATGCCTTGTGCAAGACCTGACTCCACCAGACTTGTCGCCACCCCTAAGGCTGTCTTTGCCGCCGTAATTACGGCAGGGTCAGCTGCCACATCAATACAATCAGCCCCAGCTAGAGTATACGCCAAGGTGAGGTTACGAACGGCAGGGAGGTGCTGAAAACTAGCGCCACAGATGAGCTTGAACCAGCGACCTTCCCTGAGGGATTGTAAGGGAGTGTACAGTTTAGTCACCCTTATATGCTAATTCCTTGTGCCAAAAATGGGGAGATTGATTTCTGGTGGAAACCTGGGGGACAATAAACCGCAGGGTTCAGGATTAGGGGTGGGCAATTGTGCTGCGATCGCGACTCAGATGCATCCATTTCCCCATATCTAGGCAATTTAGTCAGGTTGTCCCCTAAATCTGGGGGGTAAATCCAGAGGGTGCTGTTTTTCATCTCCGACATGAATGAACCTGGATTTCATGTTTAATTTTTGTAACATTAATGAATTCTGTTGACCCACCGACAGTAGGGGTTTGGTTCCAAAACCCTTTGAAGGATTCCCGATGCCCACAAAAAGACCCCGCTCTGTTCATTTGGCGGAGTCAACCTTAACTCTCTACTACACTAAAAAGATTACTGCAATCCCAGGGCTAGATCTATGAAGTTTCGGTAAAGTTCCGGGGGAAAAGGTTAAAGATTCTGTAAAGCTACTCTCGGTTCATCGCCATACTCCTCAGTCAGTTAAGGAGAGTAGAGACTCCTCTGGTGGAACGTTTAATTCGGATAGGGGATAAGCCTTAGAAACGCAAATTCGAGATCGCCAACAAGCTGAAGCCGAGGTGCGATCGCTGAATGCACAACTCGAACAGCGTGTCAATGAGCGAACCAAAGAACTCCAACAGGTGAATCACCAATTAGCCGCTCAAATCCAGGAACGCATTCACGCTGAAGACGCGCTACGCCAAGCCGAAGAAAAATATCGTAGCATTTTTGAGAATGCCGTAGGTGGCATCTTCCAAACCACACCCGATGGACGCTATCTCAGTGCCAATCCTGCCTTGGCGCGAATTTATGGCTATGCTTCACCTGATGAGTTAATTAACCACATTACCGATGTTGAACATCAACTGTATGTGAATCCCAGCCAGCGCCGCGAGTTGATCCGCTTAGTCCACGAACAGGGTTCAGTCTCTGGGTTTGAATGTCAAGTGTGTTTAGCCACTGGTATGGATGATTATATCAGTAAACCGATTCGGGTACAAGAATTAGTTCGGGCGTTGAGCCAAAGTTCTAAGTAGGGCTGGCTGCACAACTCCAAATTTGTCATTTGTCATACTCGCTTCCTTTGATCAGCAAGCTACGTCATTCGTCAAGCCGAAATGTTTATTATAGATAAAGTATTCCATGTTAGAGGATAAAGAGTTCTGACAAGTTATGCTACTAAATAGACAGAAACGGGTGATTTACCATTAGCTTTTAATCTTTCGCCATTTACTACAGGAAACGGAATTCAATCAAACTATCCCTGATTTCCTTTGTTTCGACAGCAGCTTGGACTTGGTGTCCCCCAATCAAGGGAGCCAGGGCGCATCGCTATGCGCCCCTACCCTCAATCGGCTCACAGCAAAACAACCTAGAGCATTCATTCCCTTGGATAAGGGAGTCAATTTGCTGAATTATTGAAGGACTAACAATGCCAGATTTATTAACAACACTGTTGTATATTCCTCACGGTCATTGCTACTTGTGGCAAACGAATTTAGTTTCCCTACATGTTATTTCTGACGCCTTAATCGCGCTGGCTTATTTTTCAATTCCTGTTACTCTGCTTTACTTTGTTAACCAGCGAGAGGATGTCCCGTTTCCCAGAATATTTTTCTTATTTGGTGCTTTTATTATTGCCTGTGGAATGACTCATGCTATGGGAGTCTGGACACTTTGGTTTCCAGATTATTGGCTCTCTGGCTTGATTAAAGCGTTTACGGCTCTGGTTTCCTGTTACACGGCGATGGTACTGATTCCGCTGACTCCCCAAGCCTTGGCGCTACCCAGCCCCGCTCAACTGCAAGCGGCGAATCAAGCGTTGGAAACTCAAATCCGCGATCGCAAACAAGCAGAAGCGGCGGTGCGTACTCTAAATTCACAACTTGAGCAGCGTGTCAATGAGCGTACCAAAGAATTAACCCAGGTGAATCAGAAGTTAGAACGGGAAATCAAAGAACGTATTCAAGTCGCCGACGCCTTGCTGGAAGCCGAAGAAAACTATCGCAGTATCTTTGAAAAAGCGGGTTGGGGTATCTTCCAAACCACCCCCGACGGACAGTATCTTAGCGCTAACCCGGCTCTGGCTCAGATTTATGGCTATCCCTCCCCCGAAGCCCTGATCAGTCGCCTCACCAATGGTGAACATCAACTCTACGTGGATCAAAGCCAACGGGCTGAATTTAAACGCCTAATTCATCAACAGGGTTCTGTCTCCAGCTTCGAGTCCCAAGTGTATCGCCAAGATGGGAGTATTATCTGGATTAGTGAAAATACTCGTGCGGTACGGGATGGAAATGGTGTGTTGCTCTACTATGAAGGCTCCGTCGAAGATATTAGCGATCGCAAGCAAGCCGCCGAACAGTTACAAGCTAGTGAGCAAAAGCTACGTCAAATCATTGATCTAGTGCCTCACTTTATTTTCGCCAAAAATTTAGATGGACAGTTTATCTTAGTCAATCAAGCGATCGCGGATGCTTATGATACAACAGTCGAACACCTGCTCAACCACAAAGACGAAGACTTTATTCAATCCCCCGAACAACTGCGCCGCATTCGCGAAGAAGAACGGCAAATTATCCAACAGGGACAACCCAAACACATCCCAGAGGAACGGATTACCGATGCTCAGGGTAACATCCGCATTGTACAAACCACCCGCATTCCTTTCTATGTCACCGGTTCAGCAACACCCGCAATTTTAGGCATTGCTATTGATATTACTCAACGCAAACACATTGAACAAGAACTGCGCGAAAATGCTGCCATCATTCGCGCCTTATACGAAGTCACAACTGGACAAAATTCTGACTTTGAGCAAAAGCTACAAAACTTACTAACCATGGGACGCCGCCAGTTTAATCTGGATGTCGGTATCCTCTCTCATATCGAAAACATTGACACCGAGAACGGGCGTTATGAAATCATCGCCGCCCAAATGCCCAATAATTTGAACTTCAAAGGGGTGACTCTTGACCTGAAACAAACCTACTGCGGCGAAATCGTACACGCCAAAAAACCCCTTTGTATCTTATCCGCTAGCACCAGCCAATGGCACAATCACCCCGGCTTCAAAGTTTTCCAAGTCGAAGCCTATATCGGTGTCCCTGTGGTTGTCGCTGGAGACTTGTATGGTACGCTCTGTTTCGCTAGTCTCACTCCCCGACAAACGCCATTCAAAGATATAGAAATAGAACTGTTAAGACTGATGGCGCAGTGGATTGGTGGAGAAATTGAGCGTCAACAGGCGGCACAAGAATTGGCACAAGCTCGTGATGTGGCTTTGGCAGCGACTCGTGCCAAAAGTGACTTCCTCGCCACGATGAGTCATGAAATTCGCACGCCGATGAATGGGGTGATTGGTATGACCGGACTGCTGTTGGATACCAACTTAACCTCTCAGCAACAGGAATTTGTTACCACGATTCGTAATAGTGGCGATACCTTACTCACCATTATTAATGATATTCTCGACTTCTCCAAGATTGAATCCGGCAAAATGGAGTTGGAAGAAGTCTCCTTTGATCTGCAAGTTTGTATTGAAAATTGTTTGGATCTGTTAGCCGCCAAAGCCACTGATAAAAACTTAGAACTTGCCTATCAAATTACACCTCAAACTCCCAGGATGATTGTCGGCGATGCGACTCGATTACGACAAATTATGGTCAATCTGTTGAGTAATGCGGTTAAATTTACCCAATCAGGGGAAGTGATTGTTTCCGTTAACGCCGAGAAACTCGACTATGAACAATGGGAGCGCCTGGAAACAAAAACTAGCCTAACTCCACGGATTACTCCCTCGGCGGCTACCCCTCATTATCGGATTCAATTTGCGGTTAAGGATACCGGGATTGGTATTCCTCCAGAACGATTAAATCGATTATTTCAACCTTTCAGTCAAGTCGATTCCTCCACCACCCGCAAATACGGTGGCACAGGATTGGGACTTGCCATCTGTAAGCAATTGTGCGAAATGATGGGCGGAAAAATGTGGGTAGACAGTCAAGAGGGAGTGGGTTCAACCTTTTACTTCACTCTGGTGGTTCCGGCTGATCCGAGTACCCAGCTTAATAGTAATCAGGTTTGTCGGTTGGAACTCGATGGTCAACGACTGCTAATTGTGGATGATAACGAGACAAATCGTAAGATTTTGATGCGCCAAGCTCAAGTTTGGGGAATGGAATGCTATGCGGCACAATCAGGGGTTCAAGCCTTAGATTGGCTACATCAGGGGGAACGGTTTGATTTGGCAATTCTGGATATGCAGATGCCAGAGATGGATGGGGTGACATTGGCGGCAAAAATCCGCAAACTTCCCGGTTGTCAAACTCTACCTCTGGTGATGCTCTCGTCTCTGGGTGAGTTGCAAGTCGATACACCTGATGTGAAGCAGACGTTTGCTGGGTTTTTGACTAAACCGATTAAACAGTCTCAACTGTGTGATGTGCTGATGCAAGCGATGGCGGGGATACCGATTAAGGTGAAAATCCACAGCGCCAAGAAACCAGACATTGATGCCAAGATGGGTGAACGGTTGCCCCTACGGATTTTACTGGCGGAAGATAATCCAGTGAATCAGCAGGTAGCGTTGCATCTGTTGCAACGGATGGGATATCGAGCAGATGTGGCGGGGAATGGGTTAGAAGTCTTAGAAGCGCTACGGCGTCAGCCTTATGATGTGGTGTTTATGGATGTACAGATGCCAGAAATGGATGGGTTAGAGGCATCCCGGCGCATTTGTCAAGAGTGGTGTGATTTAGATGGGAAGACTCAATCACAACGTCCGCGAATTATTGCCATGACCGCTAATGCCATGGTTGGCGATCGCGAAATGTGCATTGAGGCAGGTATGGATGATTATATCAGCAAACCCATCCGCATTGAGGAATTGGTTGAGGCGTTAAAGAAAGCAGGGGAAGCAGTGGGAGCAGTGGGAGCATGTAGAGACGTAGCATGCTACGTCTGGGAGGGAGCAGAGGGAGCAGAGGGAGCTGGGGGAGCTGGGGAAGCTGGGGAAGCTGGGGGAGAGGAGATTAAAGCCTCTGGGAGTTCTGTTGATACAACCCCATCGGATAGTAGCACGGTGGCGGGATTGGATCTGTCCGATAAAGCCGTGTTTGACCCGGTAATTTTTCAACAATTACGTGAGATGCTGAATCAAGAGGAAATATTAGCCGAAGTTATTACTCGCTATCTAGAGGAGGCGCCTAAACTCTTACAAGATTTGTCTGATGGAATAACTCAAGGACAAACAGAACTGCTGAAGCGAACCGCTCATACCTTGAAATCCAGCAGTGCGATGTTAGGAGCAAGCCGTTTAGCTCATTTGTGTCAGGAGTTAGAAGCCAAGGCGAATCGTGATACCGTTGAATTTAAAGCTGCGCTATTATCGCAGATTAAAGCTGAATATGAACCCGTGAAAAGGGTTTTATTGGAACACAAACCAGACAAAACTTAGTTCGTCGTCAGGGCTTTAGCCCTAGTTTGTAGTCAGGGCTTTAGCCCTAGTTCGTAACTATTTCACTCTTTTGGTATAGTAATCTTATGACCACAGACCTAATTGACCCAACACTTGATCAAGCGATCGCGTTTTTAACCACGTCTTCTACCAAACCCCCTGAATCCAAAGCTGTGGTTGAGGCACTATTAACCGCTGAGAAGACAGCCAAACAGACGAAAGTACGCCATAGCTATTCCCAGTTGCTGAGAACATGGCGATTAGGATTTATCACTGGAACCAAACGCTCTCGTCAACGTGCTGGCGTGGTGTTGGGTGCGGGACGGTTTTTGCCGAAATGGGTAAAGATTCAGTTATCCTACTCCCCCTCAGAAGCGAGTCAAGACCAAGGAACAGTAGTAAATTCGGTGGAACTGGGATCTCTTCACCTAGTTGTCACTGGACCGACTCAGTTTTTTGCTAAGACGAATATCCTGGTTTTTGATTTCACCCGCATAAACCTGTCATTATTTGGCTTAAAATTATATAACGGATATATTCGCGGCGGTCAAGAGCGAGAGGCTTCTTTTTATGATAAACCGTTAAAAGATAAGGCATTTTTTACCTATTTTCTCGTCGAAAATCAAGCAATTGCCGCAAGAGGACGCGGCGGTGGGTTGGCATTGTGGACAGCATTGTAGGGATAGCATTGTAGGGGCGGGTTTAGGAACTAAATTATCTTGTTATCCCTAACGTACAAACAAAACCCGCCCTATCTCACCTTAAATCAAGATTAAAACGTCAATGTAACTCGGATAGTACCAACATAAATCGCCCAGGTAAAGATATTAGCATTAGGTTGATTGGGTAAGTCCTTAGCTTGCGCTTGAATTAAACCCACTCGCCCGCCTAAAATAAATCCTGGATTGACTCGTATAGAGGCTTCAGCAGCAAAAGAGTTAGCCCTTACGTCTTCAGCATCGCGATTAAACGGATCACTGGTTAATTCGCTACCTGTTCCGGTATTAAAACTATTCGAGGAACGGGCATAAGTGAAACTTAAAGACGTGAATTCATTAGGTTGCCAGGTTAATTGTGCGATCGCAGCATAAGTATCATTGCCCAAAATCCCATTATCAGCTTCATTCGCATCGATCGCAACATACCCCAAGGCTAGATTAACAGACTCCCCCAAGTTCTGAGAAATGCCAATTCCTGCCCCTTCTCCTTGACGGCGGATGGGATTCTCTCGCCCAAAGGTAGAAATGGAACCATCTCCACTTCCGCTAAATAGAGGATTGACGGTGGGGATTAAATCGCCTGATCGCAATGCCTGAAATGCCCAATCCTCAGCACTGACATCGGATAGCTCAGACACAGGTGTAATGGCGTTCATCCCCGGATTAGTGGGTTCCTCTATGATGGAACTATTGTGATTAATATCTGTTGGTAGAAACTCGTTAGCTAGAGTGGTATTTGTTCCCATCATAGGACAAACTAAAACAGACATCACAAGCCCTAGTTTTTGAGATAAACGTTTTACAATCATCTTCCATTTGAAACTTAGCTAGAGTGGGTTAAGTTCCGACTGAGGTGACACACTGTTTCGCCAGACGTTGTTCGCACAGTTCTAATATTGTTTCGGTAAAGGGACACCGTTCCGGAAACTGTGTGCTGATGTAAATATGTCGCACCAAGGTCAAGGTTGTATAAGACTGAATCGCCGGACGAAGGGCTTCACCCGTAAGCTGAATAAATCTCTCTGTTAAAGCATTTTCTCGATCCATTAATGCCTCTGGATTCCCCAATGTCCGCAAACTTTGCTCAGTGATATGTCCAATAAAGTTACCAATATCTAAGCCGGGATTGCCTTGACAATATAAATCCAGATCGAGTAAATAAAGGCGAGTGCCATCGACAATGATTTGGTCAGAATAAAAGTCGCGATGAATACCCAAAAGTTGAGGTTCTGGGGTCATCGCCGCCACGCGATCGCACCCAGCTAAAATTTGCTCTAAACGGCTTTCCCACTGGGGTTTGAGTTGAGCGACTAGGGGGAGACGTTCGTGCAAAATTCGCAGTTCATCGGCTATGGTGTGGCGGCGCTGGGGCGGTATTTTGGCTTGATGTAGTTTATGGATGGCTTCGGCAATGCGTTTAGCTAAGGGAATTCCTTTGGGTTGAGGGAGTAGTTTTGTGGCGGTTACTCCGGGTACTTTGCGCTGAAGCCACATCTGAAAGTCGGGAATTACGGCGATGGGTTCGGGTATACTAATTCCATCGTTACTATTATCGGTAAATCCTTTCTGCCAAAGGGTTTGGTTGAGTTGATAGCTTTTGAAATCGGTGCCTTTTGCCCGTACTTTACCGAGAAAGGTGATGGGAATGGTGGAATTATTGGGGTTTTTGATAGTTAGGTCATATTCTATTAAACAACGCCGTCCGGGTTTGTGGCGAATGACGCGAATGGCACAAAGGTTGCTTTTTTGAAGGGGTTGTGGTAAGTTTTTGGCAAGTTCTTGCTGGACGGTGATTGGGTTAAGGGCTGCGGTAAGGAATGACAGGTTTGAATCGGTGGTGATGTTGAATGGATCGATTACGGGAATGGTCATGGGATTGAAGATTTTAAATTGATGCTTTACTTGTGATTGGGGTTAAATTGGTGGCGTCTAAATGATGTTTTTTTAACGCAGAGGGACGCAGAGGTAAGCGCAGAGGGGCGCAGAGGATTTGGGGGGATTGGGATGAAGGGTTGGAGGAATTGGAGGAATTGGAGGAATTGGAGGAATAAGGGGACATGAGAGGAGTTCTGTCTCCATTGTTATTATTCTTTTGTTTCCCCCTCACCCCATCTTCCTAACACTTATTCAGCAGCTCCTATTTCTTGCTTTCTGTTTTCTCTATCGGCTGGAGATTGCATCTGATATAAGCTGGTATATTTTCCATTGAGTTGCATTAATTGGGAGTGGGTTCCTTGTTCGAGGATTTGTCCGTTTTCTAGGTAGAGAATTAAATCAGCATGAGCGGCGAGGGTTAAGTCATGGGTGATGAGAAAGGTGGTGCGGTTTTTGGCTACCCTTTCTAGGGCGGTAATCACGGCTTGTTCGTTATGTTTGTCTAAACCTGTGGTGGGTTCATCGAGGATGAGAATGGGGGCTTTGCGAATGGCGGCTCGTGCAATGGCTAAACGTTGACGTTGTCCCCCGGATAGGGTGGAGCCTCGTTCCCCTAAGATGGTGTCGTAGCCTTGGGGAAGCGCTTCGACAAATTCATGAGCATTGGCAAGACGCACTGCTGCTTCAATCTCGGCGTGGGTAGCATCGGGAACCCCGTAGGCGATGTTTTCCCAAACGGTGGCGGCAAAGAGTATACTGTCTTGCATGACGACACTAATTTGAGTTCGTAATGATTTGAGGGTATAGTCACGAATATCTCGTCCATCAATCATGACTCGCCCTTCGGTGGGGTCATACAAACGCAAAAGTAGGCTCAAGAGTGTCGATTTACCACTCCCGGAGGTTCCCACTAGAGCTACTTTTTGTCCGGGTTTTATGTCTAATTCAATGGCTTTGAGTAAGGGATTATCGGGTTGATAGGCAAAGCTGACGCAATCAAATCGGACATATCCTTGAAATGGAGGCGCGACAATGGCAAATGGGGAATCGTCAACCTCTGGTGTTTCGTCTAAAATGTCTAAAACACGCTCCCCAGAGGCTACTGCTTTTGATAGTCGCCCGGTATATTTGGCGAAGTTTTGTATGGGTTTAAAGGCTTGTTTGAGATAGGTTAAGAAAACGAGAACATCCCCAGGGGTTAGAGCATCCCGTAATGTCAGTTTTGCACCATACCACAAGACAATGGCTGTACCAATGGCGATGACGACATCCACAGTACGTTCTAAGCTAGCGGATAAGCGTTGGGTTTTGACGCTTTCCTTGAGACTGCGGTGATTGGCTTGGGAGAAGACGTTGGCGAAGGCGTCTTGGAGGGAAAGGGCTTGCACTAATTTAATCGCACTAATTGACTCGGCTAGGGTGGCGGCGACAGCCCCCTCACGCCGACGCTGCTGACGAGAGGCTTGCTGAATTCGCTCACTCAGACGGGTGGCGGCAAACCAAAAGAAGGGTAAGGTAATTAATGCTAGTAATGTTAGATCGCGATCGATCCAAATCATGATTCCAATCATACCCAAGAGTGTCATAATACTGACGATAAGGGGCATGATGGCGGTGAGTACAATTTCTTGTAATCGGGTTGTATCGGTGCTGATTCGCACTAATAAATCACCACTTCTGGCTTTGGTATGGTAGGAGAGAGATAGGCACTGAAGATGGCGATAGAGTTGTTCGCGAATTTCGGTTAAGATGCGGCTACTGGCTAGGGCTAAACTCACGGTACTCCAGTAAGATGCTATTGCTCGTAGTGCGGTGATGGCGATTAACCCGAAAGCCGATAAGGTTAGCAATGTTACTGGATCAAAACGATTTAGAATACCAATATTTGCATCAGGAGCATCAATTAAAATATAGTCAAAAATAAACTTCAGGGGCCAAGGCTCAAGTAATCGCAACACTACCTCAGCGAATAGAGCGAATACCGCTGTGATTAAGAGTAAACTTTGTTTCTGAAGATAGGGGGCGAAGCGATGTAATATTCGCCAGAAACTAGGAATAGATTTTTTTGTCATTTGTCTTATGTCATTCGTCATTCGTCATTCCCAATCGGCTTCCCCTGTTCCCCTAGAAGGGCGGGTTTTGTCAAGTTATCAGTTTGGTGCAAAATGTTATCTGTCAAACCCGCCCCTACACCCTCTGCTCCCTCTGCCATACCCGCGATTTCTAATAGACGTTTCGCGATCGCATCCCAGGTATGATGGTGCTGTATCCTCTGTCTGGCGGCTTTTCCTAGCTGTTTGCCTAATTCAGGATTATGGTAGAGGCGTTCCAGGGTGGCGGCTAAGGCTACGGCGTCGCCTGGAGGACATAATAAACCATTAATTTCATCTTCAATTAATTCTCTTAATTGTCCAATACGACTCGCCACCACAGGTAATCCGGCTGCCATGTATTCATAGACTTTTAAGGGTGAAAAATAAAAGTCAGATTGGTGCGGATAAGGGGCAACGGCAACGGTCATTTTTGCTAAAATTTCAGGGATTTTATCAGGAGTAACAGCACCCGTAAAATGAGTCACATCTAATAATCCGCGTGCTGACAATTCTGTGACTAAATTCTCCCGTTCGGGTCCATTCCCAACAATTAGTAGTCGCGTATTCCTATACTTTTTATGTAGGGTGTCAAAGGCTTCGACTAAAATCGATAATCCATGCCAAGGCTTGAGTGTGCCAACAAATCCCACGGTGAATGGTTCCGGATGAATGGATAAGGCTGATTCAATACTACTGGAAAAACGCTCTGGGTTAACGCCATTGGCAATAACATGCACTCGTTGCTCCACTTCTGGATAGCTTTCTATATAAGTCTTAATTTCTTCAGAAACGGCAATAATTGCACTCGCCGTACTAAACACGCGCTGCGCCACTTGTTCAGCACTGGTGCGATTAACTAATCCCCGATGGTTTGCCTGTTCTTGAATCAAGGGAGCATTTACTTCTAAAATCCCTGGTATTCCCATAGACTGGGCATAATCCATTCCGGTAAAACTCCAGAGAGAGTAACGCTCATAAACTAAGTTAAAAATACCGTTATTTTCAAGTTCCATACGTAGATTAAGGTTAGCGGATAGGGCAGCTTGTTCACGAGCTGCTATTTCACCTTTGGGAATAGATGGTAAACGATGAACAATAATAGTTTCTAAATCCGGTGGCGGTTCACCACCGATTCGTGTGGCAAATAACTCAACCTGCATCCCTAGTTTTAGCCAAGCGCGAATCACCTCCTGAACATGAATCGAGCAACCTTTTTGACCAAAAACAGGAATACCTGGATCAGTGCAAATGTAAGCAATTCTCATAATTTATATCCTCAACCAACGATAAAAAAATAATTTTATTTATGACCCTAATTTCACTAAACCCGCTCTATATCAGGAATAAAATAAATGGGTCTGTAGGGGCGGGTTTCACAACTTAACTTTATTCTTAACCCTGATGTCAATAAACCCGCCCCGTCTCAAGTATGGAATAAAGAGTTATTTGACAAATGACAAGATATCCTGTTGGGTTTCGCTATCGCTCAACCCAACCTACTTCTACTTATACATTTTGTGCCAAACTGACATTATCTTGTGGGTCAGACTGGGGCGAGATCTGATTAGATACAACTGGAGAATAATTTAACTTCTCTTGATTAACGACTTGATGAAAAATAGTTCGCAAAGCCGCAGTATTGCGATGAATATCAAACTCTGACTCAATCAATTGCCGCGCTTTTGTTGCCAGTTTCACCCGTAAACTTGGATTAATCAGTAAGCGTTCTAGAGCATTTGCTAACGCTAGAGAATCATGTTGAGCTACCATTAATCCCGTGTCTTCATGACGCACAACTTCAGGAATCCCGGTTACATCGGTAGCCACACAAGGCGTACCCAGCGCCATCGTTTCCAGTAAAACAGTCGGTAAACCCTCACGATTTCCATCGCTACCAATAATATAAGGTGCAGCAAATACAGCCGCATTCTGGATATGCTCAAAGACTTCATTTTGAGGGCGCGAACCGATAATTTCAACCGTTGATTCTAAACCGAGGCGTTGAATTTGCTCTCGTAGCGTCGCTTCCAATGAACCTGATCCAATAATTTTACAATGAAACGAACAGCCGCGATGGGCAAGAATAGCACAAGCGTCAATTAAAACAGCAACCCCTTTTTTCTCCACCAATCGACTGACTGAAAGAATGGTGGGTGGGCGTTCTTGGGGAGATTTATACCCCAACTGGTTTAAATTTAAGCCATTATAAATGCGCTGGATATGGGCGGCGGCTGCACCATACATCTGTTGTAAATAGTTGAGATTATAGTCACTAACCGTAATCACACTTGCCGCATCTTGCAGCTTCCGTTTCATGTCTTCTGGTTCGACACTTTCATGGAAAATATCCTTAGCATGAGCCGTGAAAGTGTAGGTGATTCCGGCAAAGTGGGCAGCCAGACGAGCGACACTGGTTGCTACGGTACCAAAGTGGGCGTGGAGATGACTAATATTTTTTAACCGAACCTCTCGTGCTAACCAAGCGGCTTGATAAACGGTACTGGCTTTTTCTCCTTGAGCAAACTCTAATTTTGTCCAAAAATCGGGGATAATTTTACTGGCTTCCTGAAGTTCTGCCCAGAAGAAGCTGGCGGCTGTTGGGTTAAGGCTATTGAGAGATTCGCTCACTCGCCCTTGGATGGGTTTACGAATATAGTAAACTGGGGCGCGAACTTGGGAAATAATATTTTGAAAATGAGTCTCAGCCGGAGGGCGTAGGGCAAATATTTCTATTTCTAATCCAGCGGCTTCATGGGCTAAAATTTCATTGACGACGAATGTTTCTGAGTAGCGTGGATAACGCTTGAGGACATAACCAACGCGGTTTAATTGTGTGGAAAGCATCATTTAAATGGGGGATTGGGTAATTTTAAATCTGTAGGGGCGGGGTTTACCGATCAGGTTTCGGTTCAACCCATTAACTAAACGAAACCCGCCCCAACCAAGTCCGATAGTTTCTACATAAACAAATGACGAATGACAAATGACAAATGACAAATGACAACAATTACGAAGCATTCGCCATGGAAATAACTGGGGAATCAATGACAGATTCGAGTAAATGAGGCAAACGTGCCAGCCCATAGAAATCGATGCGATCGCGTCGGTGTGTCGATGTTCCCATTGTCCCCGATAGCCATTCACTTAAGGCGGTGGGAGTGACTTCATCGGGATGCAGCATATCAATTAATCCCAAATCCTGTAACCGTTTAGCCCGAATTAACTGTTCCTGTCGCGGTTTGACTCGTGGTACAATCAGCGCGGGTTTGTCAAAGGAAAGAACTTCGTAGGTGGTATTGTAGCCGCCCATCGTAATCACACAATCCGCCCGATTCAACAATTGGGTAGGTTCAGCCAGAAACTCCAACACTCGTAAACGGGGATGTTTCGCCGCGATTTGGTGTAAGTGTTGACGCACTGGAAGGGGCATAAATGGACCGGTTAAAATCACCCCATTGGTGTCTGGCGGTAAACTCACTTGGGCAAAGGTTTCCGCCAGCTTATCCCCATCTTGCCCACCGCCAACCATACACAGCGCCAGCCGCCCAGGGGGAAGGTTCAGTGTGGCTAAGGGATCAACCTCAGCAGTATCCACAAATTCCAGTCGCTTGCGCTGATCAAAACAACCGGTATAACGAACTTTAGCGGCTATATCTGGGGAAAATTGACAGTCTTGAACCAGATCAGAAATTCTGGGATCACCGTAAATCCACACAGCATCATAATACTTACGAATAATGTCTTCATTCTCTGCCTGCTGCCATTCCTGTTGTACTTTTATCGGATCATCAAGCACATCCCGTAAACCTAAAACACAACGGGTATCTGTTTGAGTATGCAAATACTCTAGAGTTAAATCTAATTCCCGAATTGCCCCCCGTGGCACATTATCGACAATGAAGACATCGGGTTGAAAGGATTCGACAGTCGCCCGAATAATATTAGCGCGGAGATTGACAATATGTTGTAGCGACAGATCCAAGCGACGGGATTGATATTCTCCATTGGTTCCTTTATGCAGGGCGGGAAGTGCCACATAGTCTACGCCATCAGGGATGTGTAGGTTACTTGCCTCACTCATGCCACTAATCAGCAGAATGTCTGTGGGTAAAGCAGACTGAGCAAGGGTTTGAGCCATTAATAAGTTGCGTCGCTTATGACCCAAACCCATCGTATCATGAGAGTACAACACCACCCGCAATTTCCGAGTTCTGGCGCTATTCGGTTGGACAATCGCTGGAGACAGATGGGAAAACCACCCCGTATGAGCCGCATCAGTTGCACGACTTGTTCGTTCTCTGAAATGAAGATGCTGTGCAATTTCAGCGGTTTGAGATGTAAAACTGGCGGCTCTTGCTTTATTCAAAAAACGTTCAAGTGTTCGCGTTTGTGCTATCATTGTTGTCTCCTGATGCTCCAAAATGTGGTTTTTTGTGATTGATGAATTTTTTAGGCGAGCAGGATGAGAAAATCGAGCATTTCCCCTAAAATTAATGTTGTTTTCCGCTATCTTAACTTAAATTTAATAAACCCCGGTGAAAACAAGGTGATACTTTTATGAGAACCCTTTCATGTTTGTGATTAGGACGGGAACAAGGAACGGGGAACAGGGAATGGTGAGGGGTGCATATCAACGCAAGTAGGTTGGGTTGAGGAACGAAACCCAACTCCAGGGAGAGCCTTTTGGGTAACGCTTAGGCTCTACCCAACCTACGAGAATATTTCGTGCTGTCCCTGACATGCTCCCAACGGTGAGGGACTTACTTGCCCATAAACGAATAGAAACGTTGAAGGTAACGTCTCTACATTTCTAGGACAAAATTATAATGATTATAATGATAATTGATAATTTTGTCCAAGGGAAGCGTCTAATCAAGTGCGGAGGCGATAACCCATCCCTCTAACGGTTTCAATTAAGTCGCTGCCTAATTTTTTGCGTAAATAACCGATATAAACATCAACAATATTAGAACCAGGCTCATAATCATACCCCCAAACATGACTGAGTAACTGCTCTCTGCTCATCACTTGTCCGGGATGGCGTAATAGGGTTTCTGCAAGGGTAAATTCGCGTGCGGAGAGTTCAACAAGTTGACCATTAACCCGAACCCGACGAGTCCGTAAATCTAAACTAACATGACCGATAGTTAGTACCATCTCCTCCTTTGTTTTCGGCAAATGGTTATTCCGCAACCGCAGGCGCACCCGGGCTAAGAGTTCTTCAAATCGAAAGGGTTTGGTCATGTAATCATCAGCCCCTCCCTCTAATCCAGCGAGTTTATCACGGATGTCATCACGGGCGGTGAGAATTATAATCGGTATCTGTTCTCCCTGACCCCGTAACTCCTCTAGCACTTGTAAACCATCTTTACCGGGGAGTCCCAAATCCATAATCAGCAGGTCAAATTCGTGGGAGAGCGCCATATCCAGCGTCTCCCCCGCATCTGTGGCTACGCTGGTGGTAAATCCTTTAGCCCGCAGTCCTTTTTCCAGAAATGAGGCAATACGGGGTTCATCTTCAGCAATTAGAATTCGATTCATGAGGTAGATTATCCTGTCTTGGGCTCTAGGGGAAGAACAATCGTGAATTGAGCGCCATCACCCAGTCGGCTGTTGAGTTTCACCTGACCCTGATGCGCCTGGGCGATCGATTGAACGATAGACAAGCCTAAACCCGCGCCTTCAGAACGACGAAGGCTATTGGGGAGTCGAGCAAACCGCTCAAAAATCCGCTTTTGGTTAGCGGGGTCAATTCCTTTTCCAGTATCGCGAACCCAGAAATAGGCGTTGTGGCGATCGATCGCAGAACCCAAGGCGATTTGATCTCCCGCCTCGGTGTGTTGGGTGGCATTTTCAGCCAGGTTCATGATTGCTTGCGTCAGGCGCTGACGATCAGCGACAATTCGACCAGACGCGATCGCATCCAATTGCCAGTCTCGTTCGGCTAAGGCTTTGGCTTTAGCAAAAAGTTCCTCGGTGAACGAGTCAATATCTATTATTTCAACCTGTAAAAAATCGCGCCATTCGGCTTTCGCCAACAGGAGCAAATCATTGACAAATCGGTTCATCCGATCCAATTCATCCAAGACTAATTCCAGAGTTTCCTGTTGCGCTTTTGGGTCATCGTCCCATAATTCCAGATGACCTCGGATAATAGTGATTGGTGTCCGCAATTCGTGACCCGCATCATTGATAAAGTCTCGCTGGCTAGTAAACGCCCGGTGCAGACGATCCAGCATTTGATTCAGCGTAGTGGTCAGTTCTGCAATTTCACCAGTACCTTGTATAGGAATGCGTTGCGTCAGATCCGTTTCACTAATCGAACGCGCCGTTTCTGTAACCGAACGTAGGGGGGCGAGTACCCGTCCAGCAGCGATCCAAGCCACAATGGACGCAACCACCATCACGACCAACGTTACTTTAATAATCACCCAAACGACTTCATTGACTTCTTCCTTTTCATAGGCAATCACATTAGCGACAATAAATAGTCCCCGAATTTCTCCGCCAATTTCCACCGGTTCGGCATAGTAAAGAATCG
Source organism: Coleofasciculus sp. F4-SAH-05 (assembly GCF_040222985.1). Taxonomy (NCBI): domain Bacteria; kingdom Bacillati; phylum Cyanobacteriota; class Cyanophyceae; order Coleofasciculales; family Coleofasciculaceae; genus Coleofasciculus; species Coleofasciculus sp. F4-SAH-05. The sequence continues at coordinate 14,957 of NZ_JAVKBY010000241.1, read as the reverse complement.
GACCAACTGATGTTTCTTCCCAGCCTTTTGCGGATTGAGTCAGGTTCGTCCAACCTTTAAGTAGCCGTGCATCCGGTTGCAGTGGGTCAGGTAATGCTGTCGGACTAGATTGGTAGAATTGACCATCAATAATAGTCAGCAGAAACTCACCGTCATTGGGAATATTACGGGATAGAAAAACATCAAATAAAGCCGCCAAATCATCACCAAACGGCTGACCAGTCAATGGATTTTTTCCTTGTTGGAACAATCGCTGAAACTCCTGCACCTCTTGGTTTAGAGAGCTATCAATTCGTTTGTATGCCTCTTCAAATAGAACTTGACGGATCAGCCCAACTGATGTACCCGTAAAGCAAACCATGAGCAGGACATACCAAGCCAGAATACGAGTTCGTGCTTCCCAAAATAGATTACGCCAACCCCAATACCCTTTAGTTGTTGTACTCGCCTCATGATTTTGATCAGGGTTGGCTGAGGCGAGGTTGTTACCCAGCTTAGTCACCTTTTTTTCATCTTTTTGTGAGAAATCCGGGTAATTGTCCCACTCCGCCTGTGGCTCCGGCGACGAGTACCCGTTCTTGAGTTCTGGCTGTTGGTGAAGTCATGACGCTCTATCCTCTTTGGATACTGTACCTTAGAACGGGGAATAGAGCAATGCGATCGCGGTTAATGAGCTACCCTTAAATTGAATATTGCTGACTTCAGCCAAATATTGTGTAAGCTGGGTTAAGGAACGAAACCCAGAAAAGCTTATGGAGTTTTTGGTTTCGCGATCGCTAAACCCAACCTACAACTTGCTCTATCTTAGAATGAAGGAAAAAATAAATACTGAGACAACAAATATACAACATCTTCGTCTACCCTTGTTTGGCAAGTGTTCTATCATGACTCATGATTTTAACCAAGAGTTTAGAGAGTATTGCTCTAACTCAGATATTGCTCCATTACTTATGCTAGGTAATGCTGTTGACGTTCTCAAACACTTGCCTGACGAATCCATCGACTGCTGTATGACAAGTCCTCCCTACTGGCGGAAAAGACAGTATGAAGGGGGTGGAATCGGATTAGAAATAGAATTTCATGACTACATTAACAAATAAACGGCAAATTGAATTGTCTACAGAACTGTCTGAAACCGAGAAAGTAAATGCTTATCAGGCTCTAGAAGCGATTATTAAAGAGGTTGCTTGTGGTAATCTTTCTGATTTTAGAATGATTATCCGAGGAAAACAACGTACCACTCATTCAGATTCGGAAACTGTATCTGGACGAGCTAAAGAACTTAAGCAAAAAGGATTCTATTTTCTCAAGTATCACCCCAAAGGTTCCAAGCCAAGCGATGTCTGGGAAATTTTGCCAGAAGACACGCAAAAGCGTGACGTCCACTTTGCACCTTATCCAGTCGATCTGTGCAAAATTCCCATCGTTGCGACTTGTCCGTCTGATGGAATTGTTCTTGATCCATTTGCTGGTATCGGTACAACAATGGTTGCGGCTCAATTATTGGATAGAAAATCGATTGGCATTGATATTTGCTCTCATTATCTGGAATTTGCCAAAGAGAGAATTGAAGGGAGCTGATGAGTAAAATACTTGAGTTATTTGGAATTTTAAAGAACCAGCATGATGTCGATTGGTCAAATGTTGTAGACAGTCAATATTGTCCATATTTGCAGAAACGTTGTATCAAAGTTCGTAAAAGTAAGCCAGAGATTTCCATTGGAACATGTTCGGTGGTGTACGGCAAACAAGCAACTCCTATAATTATTTGCCCACATCGGATGCTGGAGAGAAAGCAAGTCTTTATTGACTGCTTACATTTGCTAACTACTCATCAACCGGGCAACGAGCTACATCTTGTCTCTGAGGTTTCAATTCCAGGAGGGAACGTTGATTATTTTTTGGTTTCTGTAAAGGATGGTCAGGTAAAAGACTTTGTCGGAATTGAATTGCAAACCTTAGATACTACTGGAACGATTTGGCCCGAACGTCAGCGGCTACTTCAGGAGCTTAATGTTACTATTAATCCTCAAGAGAGCCAATCCAGGAAGTCTTTCGGTATGAATTGCCAGATGCCTTGGTTTGCAAGCTGAAGCAAACATCGAACTGGAACAAATAATCCAGCTTCTCGAAGCTAAACTATCTCAAGAGACTCTCTTTTCGCCCATTTGACACCTATGTCTCTCATAGGCTTCAATCGCAAGCCTAGAGGATGTATTGATTCAATCCCAGCCGGGCGGGTTTAATTCAGTTATCGGTTTGTTTGGGTATGGTTATTGGTCAAACTGTTCCCTAACAAATGACGAATGACAAATGACGAATGACAAATGACGAATGACAAATGACAAATGACGAATGACGAATGACGAATGACAAATGACAAATGACAAATGACGAATGACGAATGACAAATGACGCACTTAAGGTGTAACCTCTTGCAGTTGGTTTCCGGGATTCAGTTCCGATGTTTGTTCATTCGTTTCGGTAGAAATAAAAGGTTCTGTAGAAAAGGGTGCCGATGACTCCTCTGACTCCCTCCTCACCAGTTGAACCGTTCTCTCAACTTCTTCCTTAAAATGCTGCTTGTGCGAATATTCAGCCATCTTAATTTGAGCCGTATCGTAGGCGAATGTACCTGGCGAAATTTGGGAAAGATAGTTCAACGCGCTCTTAAAGTCTCGTTTGGCGGCTTGGTTATAGGCTTGTTGTAAAAAATATTCCGCTTTAATGCGTTGTTTTTCTTCATATTCGGCTAACTTCGGTTGAACTTTAGCCGCCGTTGTTGTCTCTGGGGGAATTTGGTTGAGCAAGTTCAAAGCGCCAGTAAAATCTTTTTCTTGGGCTTTAGCGTAAGCTTGATTTAGTAATTGTTGGGCTTCGGCTTCTAACTCAGGTTTGGCTTGTTCCACCAAGGATTCAACTTTACGCCGCCAATAGGGCATCCTATCCATCTTACGAGCTTCTTCCAACACATCCCGCCATCGTTTTTCCTTCAACGCTTGTTCCGCGGCTTGGTATTGAGCAGCGGCTGTGTGCCATTCCCGCCGCCACCGTTTGAGGCTAGTCTTAGAATCCTGATACGAAGCACTCTCTTGGGGAATCGATTTAGCCAGTGCGATCGCGTTTTTAAAGTTTCCCACATCATATTCTGCCCTCGCCTGTTCTAATCGGTCAAGATCCGGGTTGGATGGAACAGCATTCAACAGAGAATAAAGCCCAAATGAGATTACCACAGTATTACAGGCGGCTAGACTCACTCCCATAGCCTTTAACACAGGCGGTAGCTGGAAAAACCAACGGAAATCGAATAGCGTCGCTTCGGCTTGGGGTTCTAATGCGACTCCATCCGATGACTTTTTGTAACTCACTATAGACTGATGCTCCATAAAACCTATCCAAAACACTTATCTGGCGTGGCATTTCGGTGTTTACTTCCTGCTGCTTCGGGGACTTTTTCATGTCTTACCCTTGCTCAAGTCACCCTCATTTTCCATATTTCTATAGATGAACAATTTTTCCGGAATTCCATCGGGTAGAGTTTCAGGAGACAGCAGGGGTGCAGCTAACTTTTCACGGGCTATTATAGCTGAGACAGGGTGTAGGGTGTAGGGTGTAGGGTGTAGGGTGTAGGGTGTAGGGTGTAGGGTGTAGGGTGTAGGGTGTAGAGGGTAGAGAACATTTGGAAACTTGTCCTTCAAATACAGTCAATTCCTCTGCGCCCCTCTGCGCTACCCTCTGCGCCCCTGGAGCGTTGAAAAAATATAATTCCGAGTGCGTAGTGCTATATTACACTCAGTCGGGGCGGGTTTAGTTACATCTGGGTTAGCCAAGAAACGATAGTAGTGAAACCCGCCCCGACAAACCAGGTTCCCTCAAAAATATTCCTCTACCAAGGACTACCAATCATCGTAAATGCTGCCCAGTAGTAAGGATGAGAAAAATCTTGGTTCGCCCTGTCTTTTAGTTCCGGGGGTAAAGGAATTCCACTCATACCAATACCGTGTAATTGACCATTCTCCAGATGCACCTGTCCCCGTAGCATAGCAATTTGAGCGCGTTGCAATGCTTCTGCTTTAATTGTCACGTCAGGTTGACTCAATTGCCGATAAAACTCGCTCATCAGCGCCAATGTGCTGCCATCACTGACATACCAAAGACTAGCTAAGGCAGATTTCACTCCGGCATTCACCGCTAATCCAGCAAACCCTAACTCCGCATTCACATCGCCAATCGCGGTGCGACAAGCACTTAAGACTAATAACTCCACTTGAGGTGGCTGATTCCAACCGATTTGCCTTAACTGATTTAATCGCAGTTTTTCATCCCAGAGTTGAATATAGGAATGACTGGGGTCATTAGGTCGGAAATCGGCGTGAGTGGCGAGGTGGATAATGCCAAATTGCTGACGCTGTTGTTTCAGGTTGTTGAGGGTAAAGTCTTCATTTAAAAAAGATTGACCCGACCATAATTGTTGAGTGATCATCTGCAATTCTTTCGGGACAGCAGGAAGCGGAGATAATTCGGTAAATTTTGACGCTCCCATGCCGAGAACTTTGGCATTTTCGATTGAGTTATAGCGTTTATTGGTAAGACTAATGCTGGGGATAGAACCAATGGAATACTTTTCCACCAAAAACTCGTTACCATCATGCAATGCTGCCATGGGTATTGTTCGCAAACCTGAGTCCATACAAAAGATTAGTGTATCAATTCCTAGGGCTTCTAACTCCGATTCTAGAGGGGCAATGATCCAGTTATAAAGTTGCTGCGCTGGGGTGAGATAGGCTTTACCTTGATAGACATCCGTAACCGTTTGGCGGAATTGATTTAACGTCTGCTGTAAAGCTTTGGCATTGGCTTGAGGGATAGTCTTGTGAATGGGATAGCCTTGCGGCAGAACTAATATGAGTTCGAGGTAGTCAGGCAGTGAGCGGACATAGACAACACTGGAATGATTGCCCGTTTGATTGGATATCGTAATTAGGGTGTCTCGCAGACTTTCGGCGGTGACGATTTCACGGGTCAAATCTTGTTGAAAGTATGTCTCAAATTGCTCTTCAAAGAGTTTATCGATTTGACCGACTGCTAATAAATCATTACCATTGATAGCCAATTGTTCGGGTACATAAAAGCGCTGGACTAGGGTTTCTTCTCCAGTTTCTGTATCTTGTTGGATTTGCACTTCTGTTATTAAACCATGTCCAATTAAATTGTTTAACGAGTCGGGGTTTAAATTAGTATCGAGCATAGGTTGAGCTTCTCGCATGAGTGCTTCATCGGCACGGGAAGGAATAGGAGATGATAGAATTTGTATCCGTTCTTGATCTTGGGTATGGGTGAAGAAATAGGCTTGATTGGGGGTAATGGTTTGGTCAGGTGCAGTATTGCCTCGTGTGATTGCACCTCGGCTACCATTGGTTTCAGGATTGCCAACAATAAACGGAATGATAACGTTTCCACCATGACGGATAATAATGTTGCCACCCTCGGTTCCTCCAGCAGTAGAAATACTGGCATTGATGTCATTTTGGTCGAGGAATGAGTCAGTCGCGTGGAAAAAATCGTTGGTGGTAATTTCAACGTTTCCGCCGATATCATTGAGACTTTGAGTATTAATCTGGCTAACCCTAATCCTGTGATCAGCATTCAGGGTAATAGTGCCACCCTTGTCAGCAGCAGAGGTATTCAAAATCTCCGTGGAGATTGATCCGTTTTGGCTGAACAACCGAATCCCGCCAGGGGCAATAATATTACCTGTTTTGATGGTATGATTGGTGGTGATATCTATGCCTTCCCGATTGGTGGTAGTAATTTCACCTTCAACTTGCAAATCTGGCAACGGTTGCAAACTACCAACCCGATCATTAAACTGAACCGTACCACCATTGGTATGGAGATTTAGCTGGTAGGTTCCGTCAACTGTGCGATTAAAAATAATTGTATTAGCACTCACAGAAAAATCGCCCGGTAAATTTAGGGGACGATTGAATGTAATCTGGTTTCCGGCATTCAGGGTAATGGGTGTTGGAGTTCCAAATGCAGAACCAGCGTCGAAATCACCAATGGTGATACTATTAGCAGTATTGAGTGCGATCGCGCCTCCGTTTCCTGTACTTGATCGGGTGTAAAGTGTCCCACTATCAGTATTGATATTTCCCGCCAGACTCGTCAGTGTCACCGCCGCGCCTGGGTTGTTAATCGTACCTGTGATAATATCTTGATTCGCTAGTAGCGTAATCTCACCGTTTCCGGCTATAGTAAATCCAGTGGTATTAATAGAACCATCACCCATGGGCGATCGCAATGTCACCGAGTCATTAAACGTCACATCATCAGCTAGGGTAATCGCGCCACTGCTGTCATTACGCCCGATGGTGATAGACTCGAAACCCATTTCCCAGGCGTTGATATCACGGGCTGACAAGTCTAGCTGTTCTGTGTTAGTATCAGTTGCACCATTAATCGCGATCGCGTGACTAGGACTAAACGGTTGTAACGTCAATGTCCCATTCCCCGATACATTCCCGAAAAAATTAATTTCATCACCCGTTAATTCAATATCGCCAATCAGAGTAACGTCATCACCATAGCTTTGACCCAACTCTCCGTTTGTTATCACATTTCTACGAATTTGAGTCATACCCCCGGTATCAGTTGTCAGACTCTCAACGGTTACTGAATTGTTGAATTGAGTGACACCTGTACTATTGATGTTTAAGTCTGCCAGATTAACCGTATTCCCGACGCTATCCTCAAACGTAATATTACCCGTACCCGAATTTAGCGTCAGGTTTTGAGTATCAGGCGTGACACCATTGAGCATATTGGTGAATATCATATCACCCCCAACCGTCATTCCTGTGGTGGTGAAGGTTGTATCCGGTTGAGTCAGAGTAACAGTACCATTCAAGCTGATATTACCACCACGTCCAGCCCCCGCCGAGGTATTAATAGAACCTGGATTAATCGTGTTCGCCGTGAGAGTAATCTCTCCCCCATCTCCGGTTGCGGCGCTAGTATTGAGAATTCCGCGATGAGTGTCAATAGTTCCGTTATTGCTAGTGAGGGTAATCTCCCCACCTGGATTAATAATATCGCCCGTAACAATATCTTGATTCGCTTCTAGGTGAATCGTAGCGTCATCGATTCCGGTTAAGGTATACCCTGTCGTCGTAATCGAACCTGAGTTGGTTTGCGATCGCAAAATTACGGGATCATTAAATGTAACATTATTAGCTAGGGTAATTGCGCCACTACGATTCGCGCCACCAATAATAATTTGCGAAAATCCATTGCGGAAGCTAGCCAGTGCATTGCTATCCAGGCTTAATGCATCAACGCTGGTATCGCCAATCGTAATTCCTAAACTGGGGGTTAAAGGTTGTACCTGTAATTGTCCCGTACCCACCAGGTTAAACGTATTATCAACATTCAACGAATCTGTCGTTAGTGTCAGGTTTCCCGTTTGCGTTTCTTGTCCCAATACTCCATTTTCAGCTAACTGAATTCCGTAGGAATTAATTCCCGCACCACTAACACCAATTACGTCAACTGTCCCCTCATTCGTTCGCACCTGGGACGATTTCCATATCCGCACCCCTTGATTATCACTTGTACCCATTCCGCCGATACCATTTAATCGGATATTTCCCGTTCCCGTCGCTTCCACAATAGAATCTAAAGCAATTTCCACGCCATCACTTTGAGTTGTTGAACCTTGTCCGATTCCCGTCAGGTTAATATCACCATCAACGGAACTAATTCTGATATCACCAGCACCCAAAACAATACCATCATTTGCTTGAGTTCCCGCGCTACTTCCCGTACCATTAAACGTTATATTACCACTCCCTGTAGTTTCGACAACCGGACCCATCCCACCGGAAAAGTTATCAACTCGAATGCCACTATTCTCATCTCCTGTTCCTTGTCCTATTCCGGTTAGACTAATAGTGCCATCGATTGAATGAATCGTAGTATCTGCTTCTGCCAAAATAATTCCCTGATTGGTATTTCCTCCCATCCCGCCTGTTCCCGTTAACCTGATATTACCCGTGGTACTTTGAATGCTTGTCCCAGTTGTGACGACAATGCCAACGGCAACGTTTGTACCATCGATACCTTTACCCGTAATTGAAATATTGCCCATCCCGGAATTAAGGACAGCATTGTTCAGAATAACACCAGAAGTAGTAACTAATTGCTGTATATCACTTGTGCCTACCGCCGGATTCGTTAACGGGTTACTACCACCCCCCAGGATAATATCACCACCATTGGAATTGATAGCTGAACCAGAATCGAGGATAATTGAACCCGCACCACTCCCATCTCGGTCAGCATTGAGAGTAACATCTAATTTGCCGATAGTATTGGCTGTTATATCTACACCTGAATTTAAAAGAATACTGTTATTCGCTTGTAGAGTGAGGGCAGTATCAGCCGTTCCCGAATACCTGATATTCGCATTAACATTAATATCGTTATTAGCAAAAAGTGTCAGCGACGAGTCACTATTCCAGGTAATCGGATCATTTACAGTAATGGTTCCCGCACCGGATAAACCCGAAGCTGTCGAAACGGTGACATTACTTAAAGCCAATTGATTCTCTAGAGTCGTCGTATTCAGTGTAGATGGAGTCGTCGTTGTGTCGGAAAATATACCCCCAGCAAACGTCATAGTTCCGCTATCTGCTACAGTACTAATCGTAATATCTGTTGGGTCTAATAATAGCGTTCCCACTTGACCAGCCGGCGCTAACAAATCAACAACGCCTTGAAAAGATAAAACCTCTTTTCCCGAAACTTCAACAAACCCACCATCGCCGCCATTCAATCCACCACGGGCGCTGATGCTACCCAAAAAGCGGGTGATTTCATCTGACCAAAGAATCACGTTTCCGCCATTACCTTGATTCAGTGCATCCGCATTAATTACTGAATTGTGACTCACAAACGTCTGTAAAGCATTGGGAATTATACCGTTTCCCTGATACTCTCCACCAATCCTGACTGTACCCCCACCATTTGCCCCAGACGCATTAATCCTTGCGTCAATAAGTGCCACGTTATCGCCTAAAATATTAACCTCACCCCCTATCTGTGGTGAAGCTGAAAAGTCTGGCATAGATACATCCAAATTACCGGAAACAATAGCTATTCCGGCTTCAGTCGGTAGGGTTATCCCCGATTCAGTTAACTGCACCTCGTTCGTTGGAGAAACAGTTAATCCCGTATCTACTGTTTCCCCTGTACCCGTTAACAATACTGGCAAATCCAGAGGATTTAGCTGTAGCGGTTCATTAGTATTACTTGGACGGGGGGAAATCTCCAAACTCAACAAGTTTCCCGGTTGACTAATACGGACTAAATTTTCACCCGGTACAGCCGCAATGGTAATCGTTCCTCCGGGTGCGGTGAGTTGACCTGTGTTAATTACAGTACCCCCCAATAACGTTAAATTCTGCCCCTCGGCTACGGCTAAATTACCAGCATTCACAATACTCCCCGGCTGGGAAACATCAAAGGCAAATTTATTGGGAACACCCACTAAACTTTGGTAGTCATTGTTACCCAAAACATTGAACCAATGATTATCGCCAAACCCAATACTCGTCGCCGTGGTTGCTGTGAAATCAGCCGGAACATTTAACCGGGCGTCTGCACCAAAGACAATTCCGGCTGGGTTGAGTAAAAATAAGTTAGCATTGCCACCAGTAACTTGGATTAAACCATTAATAATCGACGCATCACCCCCAATCACCCGCCCTAAAATATTACGAGTCTGGGGATTCGCCAGAAAATTAGCAATTTGATCGGAATCGAGTCCAAACTGCTGGAAACTATGAAATAGATTTGCCCCATCTGCGGAAACGCTACCCCCCTGGATATCCAAGTGGTTACCATCGGGTATAACCTGGGTTCGGGTTCCATCAGCCGCTGGTGTAATCGGTTGAGAGACTAGCGGCGTGGGTGTGAACGCGGCGACTAAGCCTAAGGGGATAAGCAGTCGATACATGGTTTTCATGGCAGTTGTTCCCTATCCAATTGTTAAATCCCTACCATCTCAACCGGTTGCTTTACGGGAATTCAATATATTTTTTTTATAACACAATGAATAGGATGAGAATTGAGGATTAATCAGTTTTTTTGAGGATGATCAAAAATAGCAACATCTCTTAATCTATGTTGAGCCTTACAGCCGATGATTTTTATCCAATGGCTTAATTCTGTTGATTTAATCAATATACTGTTACAAATATTGATAAAAAAATGAAACGTTTAGAAAGTTAAATCGGATAAAATAAGCCGACAGATCACAAAAACGGCGAGAAGCTGACCTCGATCAAAGGTGGTAGGGATAGCCGCCCACCCTTTAGTTCATGGTTTATCAACCCGTTTTTGATAGCAATGAACCATGAACCATAAATGATGAACAATGAACCATGGTTCCCTAATCTCAACCGTTAACTTTAATGAAAGCCCGACTACTTATGGTATTATCAGTGAGCAAAACTCTATAATTCGGTAGCAGATCACCCCTATCTCAATCATGGTTGCAGTCGCGATTTTAGCCGCAGGGCGCGGGACACGAATGAAATCCAAGTTGCCCAAGGTATGCCACAATTTGGGTTCTTTGTCAATGGTGGAACGAGTTCTCAAGAGTTGTCTTGGTGTCGATCCGTTGCGGTGTCTGGTGATTGTCGGTTATCAAGCAGAACTTGTTAAACATTCCCTCGCCGAGTTCCCAGATATCGAATTTGTTGAGCAGACGGAACAATTGGGAACCGGTCATGCAGTACAACAACTCCTCCCCCACTTAGAAGGATTTACGGGGGATTTGTTGGTTTTGAATGGTGATGTTCCCCTGTTGCGCCCAGAAACGCTGCAACAGTTATTAGACACTCATATAACCCATCAAAATGCCGCAACAATATTAACCGCGCAACTCCCCAATCCGCAAGGATATGGACGAGTTTTTTGTGATGGACAAAACCTCGTCACTCAAATTGTAGAAGATCGAGATTGCACCACAGCCCAAAAGCAGAACCGTCGAATTAATGCGGGAGTCTATTGTTTCAATTGGCAGAAGTTGGCAAAAATACTGCCAAATCTACAGTCAAATAATGACCAAAAGGAATATTATTTAACGGATACGATTCATCAGCTAAAACCTGTCATGGCGGTTGATGTGGAGGATTATCAGGAAATTTTGGGAATTAACAACCGCAATCAGTTAGCCGAAGCATACCAGATTTTACAGGATCGGATCAAGGAAGCCTGGATGAGTGCAGGAGTGACATTAATTAATCCCGATAGTATTACTATTGATGACAGCGTAGAATTACAACCGGATGTCATTATTGAACCCCAAACCCATCTGCGGGGGAAAACCGTAATTGGTTCTGGGAGTCGGATTGGACCCGGAAGTCTGATAGAAAATAGTCAGTTAGGGAAGAATGTCACGGCGCTGTTTTCGGTGGTGAGTGATTCGGTGGTGCAAGAGAATACCCGGATTGGACCCTATACTCATCTTAGAGGTCATGTCAGCGTCGGGGAATCTTGTCGGGTGGGGAATTTTGTGGAACTGAAAAACGCCCAAATTGGCGATCGCACAAATATAGCCCACCTGTCTTATCTAGGGGATGCGACATTAGGGGATCAGGTGAATATCGGCGCAGGAACCATTACCGCCAATTACGATGGGGTACAAAAGCATCGCACTCAAATCGGCGATCGCACGAAGACGGGTTCCAATAGTGTGCTTGTGGCACCCATAACCTTGGGCGAAGATGTCACAGTAGCAGCGGGTTCAGTAGTCACTGAAACGACACCCGATAATTGTCTGGTAATTGCGCGATCGCGTCAAGTCGTCAAAGCCGGTTGGCGTCTCAATTCTCCCACCCTGTAGGAATGGGTTCCCGTAGGGGCTTGGAAACCAAGCCCTCTTGGTTCCCCTGGTTCCCAAACCCCTCAAACAATAGTATTGCGACAAATTCCCTCACCGATGTCCTGAATTTTGTCAATCAAAGGTTGAGGTTGCACCACTTTGACATTCCCGCCAAACCCAGCCACCCAACGCCATAAGTCTATATCCTCAAGTGACCATTTGGGGAAAGTGACTTGAAAGCGATGGGGAAACTCTAAATCAGGGCTTGGAGATAGGGAAAAAATCGATTTTAAGCGACGGTTCAATAAATTATTCCCTAAGGGCGGTGACATCTTCATCTGTCCCGGTGGATAGCGTTTTGTCCCTTCACAAATAAAGGGAAATATACTATCATTAAACCAAAGTTCAACTAGGATTGGGAGTATTCGGAAGTAGTTTATAGGGTTTCAGGATTTTTTCGATATCTTTGCGAACCGTATCCACCGCATCACCCACAATAATTCCTGCGGTTTTCAACGCCTCAACTAAGGTAGGCAAATTGCCGCCACAAGTATTCTCTAAAAAGGGATGGTGTAAAATAAACCGAATCGTTGCCAGAAGTCGCTGGAAGGGTTCACAATCGGAATAGGGATGAGTAGCGCTAATTGTCCCTGGTAGTGGTTCGACTTGAATCGGGCGATCGCCAATTGGATATCCGATCAATCCATTCTCCGTTAACCAGTGTAAATCATCCGCGATCGCATCGGGTACGGCATAGATTGAACCTTTACATTTCGCCATCACCGCACAGATTTCCTCCACAAAGGTAGCAAATTCAGGAACGCTTCCCAATAGGCTTTTCAGACACTGAGGCGCAATCTGTTGTAAATTCCCGATCCCCGGATATGCCAAAATCAGAGAGATTAAATGCAGCAAGCGTTGACACTCCCCGCCCTATAAGTGCGGGGATTCTTAGTTCCGCCTAAAAGGACGAGGCTTGTATCCCTAGTTCTCGGTCAAAATCCAACAGTCGAGAATAGCGGTGTAACTGAATTTGTCCATGTTGGGTGCGGTTGGTGCGATTCACCTGGCTGTGTCTGAGGCGTTGGAGTTTGGTTTGGATTTGTCCGATATCGAATTTACCCTTAACTGGTGTCACCGGATAAACCCCTGCAAATCCCTCCGCCGCTAGGGGAGGAAATTGGTGCAGGGACTGGTATAGGGATTCTATCACCGAATCGGGAACCTGACGCGATCGCTGTTTATTCCAGTACAGACAAGTAGACAGAGGGGTTTTCAGGTGCCATCCTATCCACAGGGGAAATGGGGAAGATGAGGGAGATGAAGGAGATGGGGGAGATGGGGGAGATGGGCTACATCTGTGCAATTGCATCAACAACGACATCCGCCAAGAACGTTTGGCATTAGTAGCATCATAAATGATCGGTTGACCGGATGCGATCGCCCTTTGGATTTGCTGTAAGAGGGATTGTTCAATTTCCAACCATTCCCCCTGAATCGTGGCGTCACCGTAGAGGGTTTGGCGGATTGCATCGGTGGAGACTATTTGGTAGTTTCCCAGTTTCGCCAATTCCCCAGCCAAGGTTGATTTACCACTGGCGGGACAACCAATTAAAACGTGACAAATTAGTCCTTCGTCCTTTGTCATTCGTCATTCGTCCTTTGTCATTGTTCGCTGATAACTGATAACTGTTCACTGATAACTGATCAACGACTCTATCCTAGAGGGGGATGAAATCGGCTGTCTATGATTTTATGCGAATGACGAATTGTGTGGCTGAGGGTCTTCTGGTGACACGTTAGGGGCGCAAGGCTTGCGCCCCTACAGTCTGTGGGTGAAGATGTCAGAATTTTGTTAATTAATGACCCTATTATTAACGCATTTATTAATTAACGATAGGACTTACGCAAAGCTTCTATTTGTAGGGTGCGTTAGCGCAGCGTAACGCACCTTCAGCACCATATATGGTGTAGCTGCGTAAGTCCTAAACGATTGCCTTGATTGAAATTGTAGGGGCGCACAGACGTGCGCCCTAATTGTTCCCATGTTTCCATTAATTCGACTTCCGGAGAAGTCTAAAGACTTTAACTAAGACCTGCATTTATGTAACTTTTCCACCTCTTCTACACTTAAATTCGCTTGGTTAGCCATATTCATCGCTTTATCCAGTTCCGGAACGTGCCGAAACGCGGGGGGAATCACGTCCAAGTTAGAAGCCTCTTTAATAAAGTAAATCCATTTATCCGTTAAACTGTCTAATTCATCCAGCGTTTTCGTGAACTTGGGTAATTCAACAACAATTAATTCGAGTTCCGGATCAATATAATCAAACAACTCTTGTTGTTCCTTCAAGCCAAAGCGCGTCAGGAAGTGCTGAGTTTGGTCAAACAGAGAGAAATCCGTAATCGTTAAACTAATCGCAGGTTTAAGGTACGAATATCCTTCCCCATGGTTGAATTGATTGGCATAAGTTGTCATCAGATTATAAATAACCCGCTTTTCAAAAGACGCCCCCTTGAGTCTCTGCATCTCAATTAACACCGTTGAGCCGTTATCCAGCACAGCTTTGACATCCAGATAGCTATCTTTTAGGTCAACCCCATCTCCAGGATTATAGGGATCAATGATTTCTAAATCCTGAATGACTGGATTGGCATCATGAATCAAGGCATTTAAAAAGCTAATCAGGATATCTTTGCTATCTGTGGAACCAAATATTTTCTTGAAGGCAAAATCAGTTTTTGGGCTAATGAATTTCATCCTCATAACTCCTCAATCGTTTAAGTCTCAAAAATGTTGAGTGGGTAGATTCAGCTTGTAGTAAGGGCTTTAGCCCTATATCCGGTTGGGTTTCCTGTCGTCAACCCAACCTACAATCTATTCCACAATTTTAGCCAGTAGTTGTGTGGCACAGCTAAAATAGGCCTTTGTTTGTAGTGAGAACTTTAGTTCTCTAACGCCTAGCTGGAGAGGGCTAAAGCCCTCACTACGTACCCAATCTATTCCACCAAATTAGCTGTGCCACGCCTGTAGGGTGTGTTAGCGCAGCGTAACGCACCAATGGCT
>NZ_JAVKBY010000220.1:0-3548 GCF_040222985.1 Coleofasciculus sp. F4-SAH-05 | reverse complement strand
GTCAGGGGAGGGGGGATTATTGGGGCGTGACGACGATTCAGCGTCAAGGGTTTACACCTCCGGTGACGTTTGGTGGGGGTGGATTTAGTCCGGGACAACGGTTGCAAGCGTCGCAGGTGGGGCGGACTATTGTGGGTGAAGGTGCGAATATGGGATCTTCGTGAAGGCAATATGAGTTCTCGGACTCCATGCGCTGGAGAATGTATACTTGGCACAGTGGAAGCCGCACTTGATATTGCTTGTCGCCGCCTTCGTCATCATCCTGTCCTGACCAATCCCCAAGACAAGATTGCCAGAGATGCCAGGGAAACGTGTCAGAGTTATGCTCCAAGCTGGCAAGCCGAGTGATTGTAAGAGGTGTTGATGCTTGGTCAAAGTAGTGGTGATTTTGCGTTTTGGCTGTGGGTTAAGAAATAGAGCGATCGCCTACCAAAGGAATTTATGCTAGAACGGTTGATTAGTAAGGATTGACTAGGCGATCATCGCTGCTTCAATGCAGTTTAGCATTGTATGCTAGCCTCAAAATAGTCCTTCGCCCTGCATCAAGTCCTGTACTTTTCCTACATGACCGTTCGTAAAAACCTACCCAAATCTGGACATAGCTAGAAATAGCTACAAGCGAGTAACGAACGTGCAGGTTAAGGCTCATCACAGCCTACGTTGGGAGGGTCATGACACCAAAAAATGAACGCCAGTTTTTTGCTCTGTCGAACTCGGTTAAAAAGTAGCGACGAAAGGTTTATAAGTCCGTGCCTAGTTCTTAACAAGCCCTTTCAACATTACCGAGGCAAACATTACTTAGCAATAAGGTTGACAGAAGATGTCAAATTACGTTTTTCTTATTGATGCTCAAAAAACACCGATGAATCCGATTCATCCAGCACAAGCCAGAAAATTATTAGAGCAGGGCAAGGCGGCTGTTTTCCGCAGATATCCTTTTACTCTAATCCAACAAATAAAACTAGCTCTTGACTCTCGTCGGACTGTCAGGAGAGGTCGTAGAAGCCACAATACACGCTATCGTCAACCACGTTTTCTCAATCGGAAGCACCCTCAAGGATGGCTTTCCCCAAGCTTAATGCATCGGGTTATAACGACTGAAACTTGGGTCAAACGCCTGTGTAAATTTGCTCCTGTTGGTGAGATTAGACAGGAATTAGTTAAATTTGATACACAAGCGCTAGACAAGCCGGAAATTAGCGGATGCGAATACCAGCAAGGTACTTTATTTGGCTACGAAGTCCGTGAGTATTTATTGTATTTTGGGCTTGAAGACAGGCGATATTGTTCGAGCCACAGTCCCGAAAGGTAAATACCAAGGGACGTTCACAGCCAGAGTTTGTCCAATGTCAGACGGTAGAGGCGAGTTTGTGATTAACAAAAAACGGTTTTCAGTAAAGCTTGATTACTGTAAAGCCGTCCATCGCCAGGATGGTTATAGCTATGGCTAATAGCTAGACAAAAACGGCAACTATGTCCAAATGTGGGTAGAAATTATCGAGCAGTTTTTACCCCCCTAGACTCCAGACTTCGTATTGGACGGAATAGGTAGCTACTACATGAATATCAACGCATCTATTATTGATCAACGTTTAGCATCAGTTGTTGATGATATCCGTCAAAAGGCTGCTGAAGAGTTACGCATAAACGATCAAGGCAGACTCAAGTCTCTAGCGTTTGCTTACCTCTGTGTTAAAACCATCTTAGATTTAGAGAACGATAATGCCTTCGATTGCCTGACTGAAGGAGGTGGTGACTTTGGAGTAGATGCCATGCATATTTCTGAAGAATATGATGGTGAATTTACTGTTACTTTATTTCAAGCAAAATATAAGAATAATCTAGAAGGGAACTCAAATTTTCCTGAGCAAGGCATAGAAAGTTTAATAAATGCTATTCAGTATTTGTTTAATCCAGCAGCTCAATTAGAACATATCAATAAACGACTACTCACCAAGGTAGAAGAAGCTCGTAGCTTGATTCGAGATGGCTATATTCCACAAGTTCGAGCAATAGCCTGCAATAATGGACTGAAGTGGAATGAATCTGCTCAGGGAGCTATTGAACGTACTGGTTTCGGCGATCAGGTGACATGGGAACACGTCAATCACGAGCGCTTAGTCCAAATCCTTCAAGCCACTAGACCAGTAAAAGAGACTTTGCAGCTAAGTGGAAAAGCTATAGTTGAAGATATGGAGTTTAGCCGAGTACTGGTAGGCAAAATTTCAGTAACTAAAATTGCCTCTCTCATTGAGCAGCACGGCGAACGATTATTAGAGCGTAATATTCGTCGCTATTTAGGCTTGCAGGGGAATCGTGTTAATGAAGGTATTCGCCATACTTTAACCAGTCAGGAAAAAAATAATTTTTACTTTTACAATAATGGCATAACTTTAACCTGCGACAATTTTTCTTATAACGCATTACAAGATGGAGATTATCAGGTGCGTGTCGAAAATTTACAAATCATTAACGGTGGTCAGACCTGCCTGACCATATTCAAAACGTTGCAGGAACCGGATTTACTTAATCAAAATGCTCAAGCTTATGTTCTGATTCGACTTTATCAATTACCTCGTGAAAATGAAGACTTAGTTACAAAAATTACTTATGCCACGAATAGCCAAAATCCAGTAGATCTCAAAGACTTACGCGCTAATGATGAACGTCAGCAAAGATTAGAGATGGATATGCAGCAATTAGGATTTAATTATCGGCGTAAGCGCTCTGATACGAGTACCCGATCTACAGATATTACTTCAGGAGTAGCAGCTGAAGCCGTACTATCTGTCTGGAGAAAAAAACCTCATCAGGCTAAATTCTTCTCTCGTGAACATTTTGGAAAACTGTATGATTCAATATTCACGGATCAGTTGAACGGCTCACAGGTTATAATTGCTGTGCAACTATACAGAATCGCAGAAAATCGTCGCAAACGACCAGAGCATACTGACCCGGATTTCGTTCGCTATGCTTCATGCTTTATCGCTATGCAGATGGGGCGAAGAATCCTTGCTGATCTGGACATTCAAATGAGAGAAATTAGCCATCACTATTTCCCAAGGGTTCAACAGCTTATTGAACAAAAAGGCGAAGCTTATTTCAACGACTCAGTAGAGGATATTCAACAGGCGCTGTGTGAGCTTTATGGGGGACAAGACATTTCCTTGCAGCAGCTATCTGCAACCTTTCGACGCGGCGACTTAATAACTAGGCTTCAGTAAATTAAAAACGACTAAAGAGTTAGTTTATCCATGATTTTAGTTTGACATAGGAGATATCCTATTTCTAGATTAAGGGCGATCGCGTTTATGTTGATCGTTTTTAACGCAGAGGTTCGCAGAGGTTAACGCAGAGGTTCGCAGAGGGGTATTGGTGGCTTGAGTTTGGGTGTCGATGGGCTTTGGTTTTTGCTGTTTATTTTGCTTTGTTCGGCATACCTGAGGTGGTGGATTCTGTTTGGTGGCAAATTGGGATAATTGTTGGTTTGGTTGCAGGGATGGCGGCTAAGGCTGGTTCTGTTAGCGATTCCCGTTTTCATGAGACTA
>NZ_JAVKBY010000219.1:0-20944 GCF_040222985.1 Coleofasciculus sp. F4-SAH-05 | reverse complement strand
TTGGTCATTGGTCATTGGTCATTGGTCATTGGTCATTGGTCATTGGTCATTGGTCATTGGTCATTGGTCATTGGTCATTGGTCATTGGTCATTGGTCATTGGTCATTGGTCATTGGTCATTGGTCATTGGTCATTGCAAATCTTCTCCCTCATCTTCCCCAGCTTCCTCTGCTTCCCCTGCTTCCCCTGCTTCCCCTGCTTCCTCTGCTCCCTCTGCTTCCCCTGCTTCCTCTGCTCCCTCTGCTTCCCCTGCTTCCCCTGCTTCCCCTGCTTCCTCTGCTCCCTCTGCTTCCCCATCTCCCCCACCTCCCCCATCTTCCTCATCTCCTCCGTATTACGGCACAACTAGCACGGGACAGGGTGACAGATTAATCACCCGATTGGTGACGCTTTCGGAAGCACCATCATCAGTTAATCCCAATCCGCGACAGCCCATAATAATTAGATCAGCATTAATTTCATCGGCGACATCACAGATCGTAAATGGGGGTGTACCTTCCCGACTCAGGGTTTCCGCCTTAATGCCATACTGGTTAAACATCGCCTGAGCGCCTTTGAGTAGTTCGGCAACCATCTCCGGGGACATGATGTCCGGACTTGGCGATGGGTCATCGGGGTTGGGTTTTTCGACAACCGAAAGCAGAACTAAGTTACTTTCATACTTTTGGACGATATTGGCGACAACTTCCGCTGCTTCACGGGCTTCTCGGCTTTGGTCAAGGGGAAATAAGACAGTCTTAAACATTGTAATCACCTTGAAGGACACGGACTCCGGTAAAATGTGGACGGGAAAAGAGAATACATACTCTTGATCCTAATGATTGAGTTGATTGCTCGCTTAGATGCAAGTCTGGCAGCAATCATTAAGCATACAACCACTGGCACGCGATCAGATCGCAAAGCATCAGATACAGGCAATTAGAGGAGAGTATTACTGTGTCCAAAAAAACTGTAGCAAATTTAAATGAGTCCGATTTAGCCGGAAAACGGGTATTGGTGCGAGCCGACCTGAATGTGCCACTGGATGAGAATGGCACGATTACCGATGATACCCGCATCCGAGCGGCTCTGCCGACGATCCAGGATTTAATCAAAAAGAATGCCAAGGTGGTTCTGTGTAGCCATTTAGGGCGTCCTAAGGGACAAGTGAAGGACAGCCTGCGCCTAACACCTGTGGCGAATCGTCTGTCTGAATTACTGGGTCAAACGGTGATCAAGTGCGATGACTGTATTGGCGATGCGGTTAAGTCTCAGATTGACAGCCTGGATAATGGTCAAGTGGCGTTACTAGAAAATCTCCGCTTCCACCCAGGGGAAGAAAAGAATGATCCGGAGTTTACCAAACAGTTAGCCGCCCTAGCCGATGTTTATGTCAATGATGCCTTTGGTACGGCACACCGCGCCCATGCTTCCACAGAAGGAGTCACTCATCACCTACACCCCTCAGTGGGGGGGTATTTGATTGAGAAAGAACTCCAGTATCTGCAAAATGCGATTGAAAATCCCCAGAACCCCTTAGCCGCAATTATTGGTGGGTCTAAGGTGTCGAGTAAGATTGGCGTAATTGAAACCTTACTGGATAAGGTGGATAAACTGCTGATTGGTGGTGGTATGATTTTCACCTTCTACAAAGCCCGTGGCTTGAGTGTCGGTAAGTCGCTGGTGGAAGAGGATAAGCTGGAGTTGGCAAAGTCCTTGGAAGCGAAGGCAAAGGAAAAAGGGGTTGACTTACTTTTACCTACGGATGTCGTCGTTGCTGATAACTTTGCCGCTGACGCCAATTCTCAAACTGTGAGCATTGAATCAATTCCCGATGGCTGGATGGGGCTAGATATTGGTCCAGATTCCGTGAAAGTCTTCCAGGATGCATTAAGCGAGTGTAAGTCGGTGATCTGGAATGGTCCGATGGGGGTATTTGAGTTTGATAAGTTTGCCAATGGCACCGAAGCGATCGCGCGGACTCTAGCCGATCTGACTAAGAAAGGCACAACCACGATTATCGGCGGTGGTGACTCAGTTGCGGCTGTGGAAAAAGTGGGTGTGGCGGATCAAATGAGCCATATCTCCACAGGTGGTGGGGCAAGTCTGGAATTGCTTGAAGGTAAGGTACTTCCAGGTATTGCCGCATTAGATGACGCTTGATGGTAGTATTGCACGTCTCTACCTGATTTAGGGATAATGGCACGCTCCAGTCAGCATTAGGGAATCCCCGAAACCTTTGATATACCGTAGGGTGGGCATTGCCCACCAGCCTTAAGTTCCGTTAGTGAGGAGGGCGGGTTTTGTTGTTCCGTTAGTGAGGAGGGCGGGTTTTGTTGTTCCGTTAGTGAGGAGGGCGGGTTTTGTTGTTCCGTTAGTGGTGAGGGCGGGTTTTGTTGTTCCGTTAGTGGTGAGGAGGGCGGGTTTTGTTGTTCCGTTAGTGGTGAGGAGCTGAATTTAGTCCCTAAACCCGCCCCTACAGATTACCTAAACCCGCCCCTACAGATTACCTAAACCCGCTCCTACGATTGTCCCTAAACTCGCCCCTACAGATTACCTAAACCCGCTCCTAAAATTGACTGATGACTGATTTGATTTTCACCCGATTAATGATTGGCGGTACTGAGAACTTCGACTAAAGCCTGATAAGCTGGTTTGGGACGATAAGATTTATCAAAGATTAGGGGAAAGTCTGGCTGACCGAAAGCTCTAGGAATCCAAGTAAATTTATCGGTAAATCCCCAGGTGACAAATGCCGTACAATTAGGTGCTTTTAGACAGATGCCTAGTATATCCTGATACACCTTTGCCTGTTTAACTAATCTCTCTTCCTGGGTTCCTGTACCGTTATGGATTTGGACATCCATTTCGGTAATATGTACCTCTAATCCCAACTCTCCCAACCGCTTGATATTGGCGGCTACGTCTTCGGGTTTGGGCGGATTTTTAATACTTTTGTGCATCTGCAAACCAACGCCATGAATGGGAACATCTTTCGCGAGTAAATCCTTAACTAAGCTGTAGATTGCATCAGATTTTTCGCCTAATCCCTCTCCGTCATAATCATTATAAAATAAGAGCGCTTGAGGATCAGCTTCATGCGCCCAGCGAAACGCTAACTCCACATAGTCTGATCCAATTCCTTGCTGCCAAATGGTTTTTCTGAGAGAATCTTTACCGCCAACGGCTTCATTAACGACATCCCAGGCATAAATGTCACCTCGATAGTGACTGATTACGGTAAAGATATGTCGCCGCAAAATCTCCATTAATTCCTCCCGCGTCCACTCGGTTTCAGTTAACCAGTCGGGTAAACTGCGATGCCAAACCAAGGTATGACCGCGTATCTGCATCTGATGGGCTTTTGCAAAGGTGACGATTTCGTTAGCAGCAGTAAAATCGTAGCGATCGCGTTCTGGATGAATAGGCTTAAATTTCATCACATTCTCAGGCGTAACCATGTTGAACTCCCGCGCCAATACCTCCCGATAGGTAGGATCATTACGAAGGGCTTTTATCGATACGGCTGCGCCTATGTGGAAGTTTTGTTCTTGGGCTAAATCACGCAAGGTTATATTAGCAGGTTGGGAAATGGCAGGGAGAGAAATGAGTAATGTTGCTGTTAATCCTAAGATAATTAGGGCGCTAAAGCTGAGATATTTATTCAATCCTTTGAATATCATTTATCGTTTTTGATTTCTTCAACATCTATTCCCTTATTATGCCTAATCCGCTACCCCATTTATCATTTATTTTTGCATCAATCGTTGAACGACTACAGCTTTACAGACATAACTAACCCGCTAAAATCCGCCCATCTCCCCTATCTCTACAGTGACTTTTGCCCTCATACACCCGTTAAACTCGGTACTCGGTTAGCTTGGGCTTTTTGTAAATCCAGGGTTAAATTTTCACCACTGCGACGGGCTTCCCAGGAACCGGATTCACCGCCACCGATACTCCACTGTCCCTGCATAAAGTCTTCCGATTCCGAGATTGTACCCGTGTAACTAATGGGATAGTTGGAACTCGCTAGATAGCGTTTAACAAAGCTAATCCGGCGTCCAATAACTTCCCCAGTTAGTGACGCTTCGCCCAAGTAGCTATCATCTAAGATATTACCCGTCACGGTATTGCCACTATGCAGCAGTGTTGCCTCAAATCTCGTGGGAATACCCCACTGCCAATAAGTTCCCAGCCAAGTACCATTTACGTCTGCCATCGGTAAAAAATGTATAGGATAAGGAATGCGATCGCTATTTTAGCTAACTCCAACTCAATTCTGAAACCCATCCACCTAAATAAAGTGATTATAGTTGGTTTTCTCCAGAGGAAAACACCGATTATTTGGATTAAGAATACATTAGAAACCAGCTAAATCCTTGGGTGGGACTAGAATGTTTTATTACAGATGATAAATTATCGGCATGGTCAAGACCAGTCTGCGATCGCGAGTCCTGACACCCTGGAAAATTCCTTAACATTGTGGGTGATCTTTTCCTTAACATTTAAAGTAGTAGATCAGGGGATTTGTATCTAAAACGTACTACAATCAATAGTACAAGAAAATCAGCAAACACTGTTGGAGGCGTGGTATGGGTATTTTGGCGATTCGAGCTGACGAGAGAGTTAAAAACGTCTACTTTACAGAGGAAACAATAACTGTAGATCTCATGGATGGGCGGGTAATTTCTGTTCCTCTCACTTGGTATCCAAGATTACTGAATGCTACGTCTGAACAACGGGAAAAATGGGAAGTATGCGGTGGAGGTTATGGGATTCACTGGGAAGAGATAGATGAGGATTTGAGTACAGAAGGAATGTTAAGGGGAGCGCCTGCTCCCAGAGTATCCTTAGCTAATGGCTAAGATGAATTCTGACGCGATCGCACTCCGCACTTTCCACAATTCCCCAAGTTGGGTTGGCATCATTTTATCAGATATTGGATATTGTAATATTAAGCCAACTTACGCTGATAGAGGTATGGCGTACCGCATCGAATACTCACCGGAATCAGAGACACATCTACAATATCTAACGGCTCGACAGCAGGCAATTGTCTTGGATACTGTCGATGAGCAACTGATGTATCAACCGACAGTTGAGACAAAAAACCGAAAGCTAATGCGCCCTAATCCCCTTGCTCCTTGGGAACTTCGCATTGGTAATTTGCGCGTCTATTATGATATAGAAGAGGAGCCTGACGCCGTTGTATATATCAATGCTGTCGGCATCAAGGAACGCAATCAAGTTCGTATCGCTGGGGAGATTTATGACCTATGAAAATCGTGGAAATTGGACAGGCAAACGCAACACTGGCTGAATATACCTCTGAGCTAGCTGAGGAACCCGTTATTATTACTAGCAACGGTCAACCTATTGCCGCTTTGATTACATTAGAAAACGTCGATATGGAGACGATTTCACTGAGTACCAATCCTCAATTTATTGAATTAATTGAGCGTTCACGGGAACGTCGTCGCGCTGAGGGAGGAATTTCTAGCACAGAAATGCGGCGTAGACTGGGATTGAGTAATGAAGATAGTTTTTAGTTACATAAGCCATATATCATCCACCAGCCCAAACACCATCCTTATCCGGAATGCCAGACAATCTAAAAAATATCAATCTTGCTTGACTGCCCCCATAATCGCTAATTAAAATATAAACAAGTAAAATTTTTTAGGGAGACTAGCGAGGTATGAGTTCAGTTGCTGACCAATTAGCTAATAGTCCGATTGAACGGTGGGTTAAGAAAGTCGAGTTTGTTAGTTCTGCTAATCTTGAAGACATAGAGGGCAGTGCATCGGGTGTGTATACTTTTAATGAACTGGTTGAAGTTACAGACAGAGAACAACTGGCGAAACGCTCTAAGCCCTCCTATCATTGGCAACCTGACGCTCATGAAAGATGGTGGCGTATTTGGTTTAAGGAGTCTAATCTAACAATTACGATTGATTTACATTCCTCTGGCGGTAAATATCAAACGAATATGTATGAAATTGACTTGGAGCGGTGTTCAAGTGCAACAAGCTTTGTTGAGTGGATATACGCTGCAACCTTACATAAGCAGTGGGCTTGCCCAGAAATGCTTTGGGCTGTCATGGAAGTTGCTGACGAGATAAGCTACAAACAATTTGGAGAAGCCGAGTCACCAGTTTACGGCTTAGGTTTTGGTCAAACAGTAGCTTCAAATATCACCTACCACAGCAATAATACGACGTTCCCGATCAGCCGCAAATGCCAAACACGCTCGGATATCTTCCTCTGTTAACTCCGGGAAATCATCTAAGATTTCTGTATGGGACATTCCCGCCGCCAACCAGCCCAATACATCATACACGGTAATCCGCATTCGTCTAATACAAGGCTTCCCGCCGCGCTTGCCCGGTTCAATGGTGATGATGTTTCGATAACTCATGACTCAGTTAGATTGAGTAGTCTTGATTATCTCAGTTTATCCCAAAACAGTACCCAATCAAGTACCCAATCAATAAACCTAAGTTGGGTTGGCAACCCCTAATCAGATGTTGGATATCCCATATAATCTTTTGTTAGCTGTTTGATAGTGCTATATAACCTAGACTCTATTACCGTAATACGTCATCAAATACCTAGCCGTTTACGGGCTTCTAACAGCGATAATCGTTTAGTTGAACCTGAACGGCGTGCTAAAAATTCCATGAATTCCTGATTTTGACGTAACGCCTCGACTTCAGCCGCAAAATCATCTACAGCGGATAAAACAAACTCCGTCCCATCGGGTTTTATCAGGATAAGAGTATCTTGTTCCGCCAGTTCAATTAACTCGACGACTGTTAAATTAGATTGAGCCAGTTCAATTGTTTTCATAACTTGACTTCCTGACCTCGAATATAAAGTTTGTTATGCTCTTTGTATCCTACGGCAACTACATTGACTATTACAGTTTCCTGAATTACATCATAAAAGACTCGGTAGTTAGCGACCCTTAATTCCCAATTGAACTTGGAACCCGGTCGAAGCGGCTTACGATTCCGAGTTTCTTGCAAAGGTTGATCAGCAAGTTGACGTTCAACTGCATCAAGAATAGTCACTCGCGTAGCCTTATCAAAATACTCCAAATCTTCAATTGCCTCTTCAGTAATTTCAATCGTGAACTTCATTGACTTACTATAGATACTGGAGTCATATCTATCACCCACTAAATTCTTATCTTATACTATCGCCTCAAAAACCTCTGCGTCCCTCTGCGTTAAAAAAAACACATCGCTTCCCAGGAACAAAACCCCAACAACAACCCGACGTCTCATCCGAAATCTAGAAACCTGCGAAAGTCCGGGCGGGTTTAGTCACATCTGGGTGCAACCGAAAAGATAATCGTAAAACCCGCCCCTACAGAGGCGTACCGTAAACAGCAAAAACAACGCCCCCTCACAACCAATGGCAGAGGCAACGCTAAGATCATCAAGGACAATTACCCGCCATTGCCCTCATGTCTGATCCAACCCCGATCGCTTCCAACCCAACCCCATCCCTGAATGGAAACCAACCCCCCAGCCAAAACACGATCCGCATCCGGGGTGCCAGACAACATAACCTAAAAAACATCAACCTCGATCTCCCGCGCGATCGCCTAATCGTCTTCACAGGTGTCTCCGGTTCCGGCAAATCCTCTCTCGCCTTCGATACCATCTTCGCCGAAGGACAACGCCGTTACGTCGAATCCCTCAGCGCCTATGCCCGTCAATTCCTGGGACAACTCGATAAACCCGACGTAGACGCCATTGAAGGCTTAAGCCCTGCGATCTCCATTGACCAAAAATCCACATCCAATAATCCCCGTTCCACCGTGGGTACAGTTACCGAGATTTACGACTACCTGCGCCTATTATTTGGTCGCGCTGGAGAACCCCACTGTCCGATCTGCGATCGCAACATCGCCCCCCAAACCATTGACCAAATGTGCGATCGCGTTATGGAACTCCCAGATCGCACCAAATTCCATATCCTCGCCCCTGTCGTCCGAGGCAAAAAAGGCACACACAAGAAGCTACTCTCCAGTTTAGCCGCTGAAGGATTTGTGCGCGTCCGCGTCGATGGCGTGATCCAATCTCTTTCTGATTCAATTGAGTTGGATAAAAATTATACCCACACCATTGAAGTGGTGGTTGATCGCCTGATCAAAAAGCCGGGACTCCAGGAACGTTTAACCGACTCCCTGGCAACCTGTCTCAAGCTTAGCAGTGGAATTGCAGTAATCCAGGTATTAAATGATTCAACCGCCGTCCCACCCGACTCAAAGTCTATCCCTACTGATGAAAAAAATGCACCCTCTTCCGAGCAACACCTCCCTCAAGAAATAGTCTTTTCGGAAAACTTTGCCTGTCCCGAACATGGCGCTGTCATGGAGGAATTATCCCCCAGACTGTTTTCCTTTAACTCCCCCTATGGCGCTTGTCCTCACTGTCACGGATTAGGTAATTTACGCACCTTTTCTCCCGAACTCGTTGTCCCCGAACCCAGCCAACCCATATACTGTGCGATCGCGCCTTGGTCGGAACGAGATAATTCCTATTACTTGTCCCTACTTTACAATATTGGACAAGCTTATGGCTTTGAACTGGGAACACCCTGGCAGAAACTGAACCCGGAACAGAAACAGGTGATTCTCTATGGCGCAGATAATCCAATTTGGATCGAAGAGTATAACGATTACCGCCGTTATCGGGGGGTACTTCCGATCCTGCAAAAGCAATATGATGAAACCAGTTCCGATACTTATAAACAGAAATTAGAGCAATATTTAGTCGATCAACCCTGTGAAGTCTGTAAAGGGAAACGGTTGAAGCCAGAAACCTTAGCGGTAAGGCTAGGACAGTATCGGATTACGGATTTAATTGAGGTTTCCATTGGCGAAAGTCGCCAACGAATTGACCAATTCCAACTCTCATCCCGTCAAGCAAAAATAGGTGAACTCGCCCTCAAAGAAATTAAGGCACGATTGCAATTTCTCTTAGATGTTGGCTTAGATTATCTCACCCTAGATCGGGCGGCGATGACGCTTTCTGGGGGAGAAGCCCAGCGAATTCGGCTAGCGACTCAGATTGGCGCAGGATTGACAGGGGTTTTGTATGTATTAGATGAACCGAGTATTGGGTTACATCAACGAGATAATGGGCGGTTATTAGCCACCTTGCAAAAATTGCGGGATTTAGGGAATACCTTAATTGTGGTGGAACATGATGAAGAAACCATTCGCACGGCTGATTGGATTATTGATATTGGTCCGAAAGCCGGAATTCATGGTGGCGACATTGTGGTTCAGGGAAATTTCACGGAATTACTCAATAGTGAAACCTCGTTAACGGGAGCCTATTTATCTGGACGTCAGAGAATTGAAACTCCAGGGGAACGGCGCAAAGGGAATGGGCGTTTATTGGCTCTCAAAAACGCCCACCGAAATAACCTCAAACATATTGATGTAGAGATTCCTTTAGGTAAGTTGGTTTGCATTACTGGGGTTTCCGGTTCCGGGAAATCCACGTTAGTGAATGAACTCCTTTATCCAGCGTTGCAACATCATTTAAGTCGAAAGATACTCTTTCCCAAAGAGTTAAGTAAGGTCAAGGGATTGAATGGCGTTGATAAAGCGATTGTCATTGATCAATCCCCAATTGGTAGAACTCCGCGTTCTAATCCTGCCACTTATACTGGGGTATTTGATGTAATTCGCGGACTCTTTGCGGAAACCATCGAAGCCAAAGCCAGAGGCTATAAAGCTGGACGGTTTTCTTTTAACGTTAAAGGGGGACGCTGCGAAGCCTGTGGCGGACAGGGAGTTAATGTGATTGAAATGAATTTCCTCCCCGATGTTTATGTGCAATGTGAGGTATGTAAAGGCGCAAGATATAACCGAGAAACTTTGCAGGTGAAATATAAGGGATATTCAATTGCTGATGTTTTAAATATGACGGTGGAGGAGGCGCTGGAGGTATTTAAGAATATCCCGCGTGCGGTGAATCGTTTACAAACTCTCGTGGATGTAGGGTTAGGCTATGTGCATTTAGGACAACCTGCACCTACGTTATCCGGGGGAGAAGCGCAGCGGGTGAAATTGGCGACGGAGTTATCGCGACGGGCGACAGGAAAGACGTTGTATTTAATTGATGAACCAACAACGGGATTATCGTTTTATGATGTGCATCATTTATTAAATGTGTTGCAGCGATTGGTGGATAAAGGGAATTCGGTGTTAGTGATTGAGCATAATTTAGATGTGATTCGCTGTAGCGATTGGGTGATTGATTTAGGTCCTGAAGGGGGAGATAAAGGCGGAGAAGTGATTGCGGTGGGGACGCCGGAGGATGTGGCGGAGAATGAAAAATCATATACGGGGATGTATTTAAAGGAGGTGTTGAAGCAGTATCCTTTGAAAGGGGAAAGTGCTAGTTGTTAGTTGGGTAAATTTTAAGGTTATGGGAGGAAGAGGGGGAAATGAATATATTTTTTTTAACGCAGAGGTTCGCAGAGGGGAGCGCAGAGGTTCGCAGAGAATTTGGGAGTGTTTGTTGTTTTCCAGTGCTAAGGGTTTAGTTAACTGTAGGGGCGCAAGGCTTGCGCCCTTATCGATTTGAAATAAATATATAATATCATGGGATATAAATTGGAATAGAATAGACTTGTAGGTCTATTGGCTGAAATAGAAAGGGTTGACTAATATGACTGACGAGCATCAAACACGGGTAGAACACTTTGCTACCCTTAAGTCTAAGTACAAAGCCACCGACTATGAAGACTCATCCCCCACGAGTCTGTTGTATTTCATCCTGCGAAAAGCTGACTTGGGAATTGAGATCATTGAGGTTGAGGTAATTTGGCTCATAGATCATCAACTTTTGCAAACACTTAAAGTGATCCGTGAGCAATACAGACAGAGAAAAAAAGAACTTAAACAACTAGAAAATGAATTTGAAAAGTTAACATCTAAGTATACAGAAACAACGTTCCATGGTTACTGGAAATCCACGCCGCTTTACTTTATACTATTGAGACTGGATTCAGGAAATAAGCTAACGGGTTCAGAAATTAAATGGCTGCAATATTGTGGTTATACCGAGACAATTACAATCGCTCAACAGATAGAAGACTTTGCCAAATTGAAAGCCAAGTACCAGGCGATTAAATATCAAGATTTATCCCCTGATAATCGGCTGTATCGAATCTTAAAAAAACTGGAGGCAAAAGAAAGGTTACATGATTCAGATATTACCTGGCTGAACGAACAGGAATTATTTGAAACCTTGGCAATTTTCCAGCAACAAGAAGCCGCAAAGGAAGCTGAATTTGCTCAACTCAAGGATAAGTATAAAGCGACTAAACACTCGGATTCGTCTTTATCCAGTCCGCTGTATCCTATTCTAAAAAACATTGATACAGATCAGTCGTTAAGTCAGTCACAAATAGACTGGCTGGAGGCGCATCAACTGATTGAAACCCTTGATATTGTTCAGCAGTTGGAACAGAAGCGACACTTTGCTGAACTGAAAACAAAGTATAAAGCTAGCCAATACGAAGATTCATCACCCTCTAGCCACCTGTACAAAGTCTTGAAAAAACTTGAATCAGAACATCCGCTAGGTGAAGAGGATATTAATTTTCTAAAAAAGCGTCAATTAACTGATACAATTACTATCGCTCAAGACAACTACGCAGCGACGCTAAAGTCCAAAATTGAATTAGGAGATCAACTGGAGGAGTCAGAGGTAGACTGGCTAAAAGATAATGAACGGGAGAATATAATAGCGATCGCGCAAGCTAAACACTTTGCCACTCTGAAGTCTAAGTATAATGTCTCGGACTATCAAGATACATCTCCCTCTAGCCCTTTATACGCGATTCTGCAAAAGCTTAAAAAAGCAGAACGTTTGGAACCAACGGATGTGGCTTGGCTTCAGGAGAATAAAATTAAACGTCGTCAATCGAACTATGGTTATTATGGAGGGCGAGAGGAAGGATATAAACTGTTCTCTGGAAAGATTCGGAAGACTTACCACAAAATTGAAGCAACCTTCTACGAACAAGAGTATCAGCGCACTGGCAACAAATGGAATTTGCCCAATGCTAGCAGTCATTGGCGTAAGGCAGATCAACCAAAACAGGCATTAAAACTGACAGAAAACCTCAACTTTGACAAAATTAAAGAAAATAAACTCAAATCAGCATTACTAACCACTAGAGGTGGAGCATTTCGAGATATTCATGAATTAAATAAAGCGGAGAAATGTGCGCTTAAAGCGATTGAGTATCAACCCAGTAGCCATCACCCTTATACCTTAATGGGAGCAATTTGTTTTGAAAGGGGGCAGTATTCAAAAGGAGAAGAGTGGTTTGACAAGGCAATTAAACGGGGGGCTTCTCCCAGAGATCAGGATGCTGAGATGAAGCGAGTGGTTAAAAATGCTAAAGATGAGAACAAGCGCGGCGAAGTTGTGAACTATTTACTGACAAAAGATCCACAACGGTATGCTTGGGCTAAGTTTTATCTGAAAAAGTCTAAAAAGAAAGGAAAAGGACAAGGTAAAAGATAGCTTGCACCTATGGTGTTCAGTTTGTGCGATCGCGCATTATTTTTGGGCATCTTCTGTAGGGGCGGGTTTTACCACAAACTTATGTCACTCACCATTTACCTATATAAACCCGCCCTGCTCCCATCCCAAATGTGACAGGTTTATGGTATTAGTAGGATATCCTAAATGTGAATTAAATCCACCCGGAGAACCTGCGATCGCGCATTCTTTTTGGGTGTCTTCTTTTAGGGCGTCTTTTGTAGGGGCGGGTTTTACGGCAAACTGATGCAACTCACCATTTAATTTTATAAACCCGCCCCGCTCCCATTTCCCTGTCATCTGGGTAGGGTTATTTTTTCCCGATTGCGGTGGAGAGGAGGGCGGGTTTAAATACGTTATTCCCAAAAACCGTTACGTTGGTTGTCAAACCCGCCCCTACAGCATCTATCCTGTTGGGTAAACGTGCGATCGCGTCTTTCCCTGTCATCTGGGTAGGGTTATTTTTTTCCCGATTGCGGTGGAGAGGGGGCGGGTTTAGATACGTTATTCCCAAAAACCGTTACGTTGGCTGTCAAACCCGCCCCTACAGCATTTATCCTGTTGGGTAAACCTGCGATCGCGCAACTGATGTGACTTACTATTTACCGATATAAACCTGCCCCGATTCCATCCTAGATGTGACAGATTTATTATATTGGTAGGATATCCTAAATCTTGATCAAACCACCCCTTAGATGGATGATGAAATACAATCCCCAGAAACACCATCGCCGTTCGATTCGGCTCAAGGGATATGATTATACCCAAGCAGGTGCTTATTTTATCACCGTATGTACATGGCAGCGCCAATGTTTATTGGGTGAGATAATCAATGGGGAAATGCAACTGAGTCGCTATGGTGAAGCCGTCAAATTTAATTGGGATATCTTACCTAAACGTTACGACGGCGTACAATTAGATGCTTTCATCATTATGCCTAATCATGTACATGGGATTATTTTTTTGCACGATTGGGGTGGAGAGGGGGCTCTTTTAGATACGTTATTCCCAAAAACCGCTACGTTGGTTGTCAAACCCGCCCCTACAGAATCTATCGCGTCGGCAAAATCCAGTCATAAACAATCGAAAATTTACGGATTACCGGAAATTGTTCGCGGGTTCAAAACTTTTTCATCCCGTCGCATTAATCAACTTCGTTCCCAATCGGGTATCCCTGTATGGCAACGGGGTTATTATGAACATATCATCCGCCACGAAGAATCATTAACCGCTATTCGTGACTATATCCTGAAAAATCCCTGGAATTGGCACAACGATGATTTGCATCCTGAGAATCTCCAGAGTTGGGATGAATCTCGTCGTCTGGTATTTGAATTTCAGGGTAAATCTCACACTCAGGTTATTGTCAGATAAACGTGCGATCGCGTCTTTACCTGTCATCTGCTCCCGGATAATTTTTTGCCTGATTAGGGTGGAGAGGAGGGCGGGTTTAGATAGGTTATTCCCGAAAACCGTTACGTTAACTGTAAAACCCGCCCCTACAGAATTTACTGTGTCGGGTAAATGTGCGATCGCGTTCTTTTCCTGTTGAACGATTTTGCTCCGGATGAGTAGCCAGTTTCCTCGAATCCTATAGTTACGAACATCTACCCAAAGCAATCAGCATTCCACTATGACTCGTATTCACCCCTATTTTATCCCCGCGATCGCAGGACTGATTATTACTGGTGTTGGTGGCTGGGGTTGGCTAGCTGCAAATAGTAAAGGAATTCCTGATAATCCCGTTGAAACTTCTTCTGAGTCATCCTCTCCCCCACAAGCAAATCCTAACTCAACCGCTTCACTTATCGCCCAACCGGATTCTTCTGTTATCCCTGAGGTGAATCCAGCCTCGACGCCTCAACCTACTGATGCGGTTGAAACCATAACCCTCCAAATTTACCGCACTGATAGCCAATGTGAAACCCTTGTTCCTAAACCCGTTGCTGTTGCAGCAGAAACTCCGGTAACGGCGTCTGTGGGAAACGTTGTCGCCCAAGTAAGTTCGGGGGATTTGGATTTAGCGGGTTATCGCGTAAATCTCGATAACGGTATCGCTATTATCGATTTGCGCTTGTCTCCAGAGTCCCAGCGTCAATTTGTTTCCCTCTCAATGTGTGAACAATTGGCATTATTTGGTGGTATCCGCAAAACTTTGTTAGAAAACCCGCGACTTAATATTAAAAATGTTCGCTTCACCGCTAAAGGACAAGATATTGTTTTTTAATGGTCATTGGTCATTGGTCATTGGTCATTTGTCATTTGTCATTCGTCATTTGTTGAAGATGACTTGCACTTTAATCGGGGCGGGTTTAGTGATATCAGGGTGAAAACCTAACGCTAATGGTAAAACCCGCCCCTACAACAGATGTTCCAATTGCTACCCCATCTTCCCCATCTCCCTCATCTCCCTATCTTCCCCATCTCCCCCCTCTCCCCCATCTCCCCCATCTTCCCCATCTCCAACCTCTCCACCCCTCATCCGGCGTCAATCGTTACAATCTAGAAGAATATGAGCTTAAGATTACCGTAATTGCCATGATTCCTACAGTTATCGAACAATCGGGTCGCGGTGAACGCGCCTTTGACATCTACTCTCGTCTGCTGCGGGAACGGATCGTTTTTCTGGGACAACAGGTTGATTCAGATTTGGCTAACCTAATCGTGGCTCAACTCTTGTTCCTGGAAGCCGATGACCCCGAAAAAGACATTTATCTCTATATCAACTCCCCAGGCGGTTCCGTAACCGCAGGAATGGGGATTTACGATACCATGAATCAAATCCGTCCTGATGTCTGCACCATCTGTGTGGGTTTGGCGGCGAGTATGGGTGCGTTTCTCCTGAGTGCTGGGGCGAAGGGTAAACGGATGAGCTTACCCCATTCCAGAATTATGATTCACCAGCCCTTAGGCGGCGCTCAAGGACAGGCGAGTGATATTGAAATTCAAGCGAAAGAAATCCTGTATCACAAACAACGGCTGAATCAGCTTCTGGCTGAACATACCGATCAACCCCTAGATCGAATTGCCGAAGATACAGAACGGGACTTCTTTATGTCAGCCGAGGAAGCCAAGAACTACCGTTTAATCGATCAAGTGATTGATCGACGTCCTTCTGCCGCCCGGACTCCAGTTACAGTAAGCTAACTTATTGCAGTTGGCAAGAGGTAAGTTCAGTCAAAACTCAGGTCAACTTTAGCTACAGCCCTCACCCCCCTTTGAAAACCCCCTGCTTTTTAAGGGGGGTTTGGGGGGATCTTCCGCTCTTAAATACATGCTTTTAAGCAGTATTGGAACAGATTGAGTTTAGTTATCAGTTTTTTTGCCAACGTTGAGCGTCAGCGTTCGACGGCTCGACTGAGCGCTCGCCGAACGTCTGAGCGCTCACGCCGAAGTCCGAACCGATGAATCACCGATAAGCTAATAACCTGCCTCCTCTTCGTATTCGGGGGTTTTAGTCTTTTCGGGAATATTAACGGGTGGTGCTTGATAGGGTTCGCGCTCTACATTATCTTCCCAAGCATCACCTTCTACCTCATAATCCGCGTACTCATCTTTGTGCGGCTGCTCATAAGGTTCAGGTTCTGCATAAAGGGGTTCTTCATACCGACGCGCTGATTGCGAGGAATCTTCCCATTCATCCCCCCAATTATCCTCTTCCAATTGAGCTTCGGCATAAATTGGCTCTGCCCGTTGTTGACGTATCGGTTCCGGTTCGGGTTCTTGCCAATCCTCATCCCACCGTTCCTCGACGGGTGTCGCCGTCTGGATGGGTTGAGAAATCGGGGTGCGAACGGGTATTCCTGTCCCCAATTGATTTTCCGGGCGGGTGGTGGGGGCGTAGTAGCCTTCCTCTTCTTCCCGTTCCCAAGGAGCATTGCCAATCCCCATCCGCTCTAAAATACCGACAGTGAGCTGAATCAGCCGTTCTTGAGCGCCTTCAAAGACGATGAGACGATCCGGACCACTGCTGACTATTTCCTCAATCGGTAATTCATAAGTACTAATCACCTGATCAGGGATTTGGGGTAATCCCAACGAGGCAATAATCAAAGACGCCACCTTGCCATCTTCTACGCTAAACTTGAACCCTCGAACCCGACCTAAGAGTTCACCGGTTTCGGTAATCACTTCGCTATTGATCAGCGTACTGTAGGCATCAACGTCAACATCCTCAACCACATCCTCATCCTCAACCAGGATGACATCACCCACTTGTTGAATGCTGCTGAGGAGCATATACTGTGGCATTCCAGCCAGCGAGAGCAGGTTGTCTCGTAACCCTAATGCCACAACTTCGCGCCGATCAATATCTACGAGCAGCTCCTTGACGACTCCGAGGCGCTTACCGTTATTGCGAGTAATCACCTGAGTATTTAAAAAATCGGAGCGCTGACGAATTAGTTCAGTTGTCATTATGTCTTGCAATCCTGAATCTCGACTCCTGCTGGAATGGTTATCAATAGTATCAAGGCTAATAATCACATATAATCTACATCAGTCCCGTTTGGCAGACCCTAATTTCAATCCTAAGACTTGAGTATACGCTCCTCTAGCTTGGGTAACACCAATAGTGCGCTCGGCAGATTCAATCATAGGTCGGCGCAAACTAACAACGATAAATTGGGCAAGTTTAGCCTGTTGTTTGATCATTCTAGCTAATCGCTCGACATTTGCCCCATCAAGAAACATGTCAACTTCATCAAAGGCATAGAATGGTGACGGTCGATACCGTTGTAGGGCGAAAATAAAACTCAGGGCGGTGAGAGATTTTTCGCCGCCGGACATCGACGCCAATCGTTGCACCGGCTTGCCTTTGGGGTGAGCCACTAAGTTAAGTCCGCCATTAAAGGGATCGTCGGCGTCATCCAGTTGGAGATGCCCGTCGCCCTCGGAGAGTTCGGCAAAAATGGTTTGGAAGTTTTGATTAATCGCGTCAAAGGATTCTTTGAAGGCTCTCAATCGTAGGGTGGTAAAGTTTTCAATTCGCAGCAATAGCTCTGTCCGCTCCGCTTCTAGGGTTGCCAGTTTTTCCGACAGTTCCAGAAGACGCGCTTGGGTGTGATCGTATTCTTCCAAGGCTAACATATTCACGGGTTCCATTGCCTCAAGTCGTTTTTGACCATTGCGGATATCCCGTTGCAGCTTCTCCAATTGAACGGTGATTTGGGAAATGCTGTAGGGATGGGTTTCACTACGAACCTCTGGCAAAGGATTGGGTAATTCAGCCTGTTGAATTTCAAGTTGAGTTTGCAGGGTAGCCAGTTTTTCCTGCCTTGTTACCTGGGTTTCCTGGAGCTTTTGCCGTTGCCAAGAGAGCTTTTGCTGGTTGAGGTGCTGGTTTCTGAGGATAGCCTCGACGCGATCGCGTTCTTGTTTGGCTTCCCCTAACCGCTCCTCTAGCTGGGTTAATCGGGCTTGGGTTTGTTCAATTTGCACCTCAATTGCCTCAAGCTGACGATTAATCTCGGCTTGCTGTTCTTGGATTGATTGGTGTTGGGTTTGATATTCGGCAATCCGTTGATAACTTGTCGCCAGTTGCTCGTTGGTGCGCTGCTGCTGATTCTCTAAGGCTTGGAGCTGTCTTTCCGCCTCTCGCAATGCCTGCTCGCGATCGCCTAACACCGCTTCCTGGGTTTTAATTTGACTCTGAATCTGTTGCCATTCCTGGGGGGTTTGCTCGGCTTCCAGTTGCGCCAGTTGTTGGCGTAAGGCTTGCAGTTGACTTTCTTGGGCGGGAAGTTCCTGATTTAACTGTTGCAACCGTTCCCCCGCCGTCTGGACTTCCTGGGTATTCTTGGCGAGGAGCGATCGCACTTGGGTTTGTTGTTCCGTTAGCGCCTGGATGTCTTTGCGGGATTGTTCTAAGCGTAATTGGGTCTGAGAGCGGGTTTCCCTGGCATCTGTCAAAGTTTGCGTCAGATTTTTAGCCGTGGCTGATTCCCGTTCCAGCCATTCGTCAGTGCGCTTTAACATGGCTTCAATATCTTGGAGACGAGATCTCAACGCCATCATCTCTGCTGAGTCACTGGTATCACTAATACCAAAATGTAATCCAGACCGATAACTACTACTTCCTCCCGTCATCGCCCCACTACTTTCTAAAAGTTCTCCGTCTAATGTGACAATTCGGCATTGACCCAAATAGGGACGCGCCGTACTCAGGGTTTCAAACACCACCGTTGAGCCAAACACATAAGCAAAAATCGTTTGGTATCGAGGCTCACAATCGATTAAATGCACCGCGTAGTCAATAAACCCTTGAGCATGACGCAGTGCCACAATCGGGGAAAATCGGGGCGGTTTAATTTTATTTAAGGGTAGAAACGTTGCTCTCCCCGCACGTTTTTGTTTGAGCAGTTCGATCCCCACCGCCGCCACGGCATCATCTTCGACAACGACATGACCCAAACGCCCACCTGCTGAGGTTTCCAGGGCAAGTTGGTAGTGAGGTTCGACTCGACCGAGTTGGGCAACCAAGCCATGAACGCCGGGGATATCCGCCTGAAGAACAATTTTAGTGGCATAAGTGCCTTGGGCTTCTTGCTGTGCCTGTGCTTGGGCTTCTAATTTATCCAATTGACGCTGTTTATCCCGTTGTTCAGACAGGAGGCGGGTTTGGGTTTGCCGTTGAGTTTGTAATTCTTGTTCTGCGGCGGCTAGGGTTTGGGCGACGGTTTGAATCTGTTGCGAGACGGCGTTTAGTTGCCCCTCCAATTCTGCCGCTTGGGTCTGTTTGCTGGCAAGCTCGGGGGCGATGCGTTCTAATAGCTGGGTTTGTTCGTCAATTTGGCGGCTAAGTTGGTTATGACGTTCTTGGAGTTGGGCTTGTTCAGTGCGCTGAGGATTCAGGGTTTGCAGCCGAGTTTCAATTTGGCGGGTGAGGGTGTTTTGGTGCTGTACCCAGGCTTCTGAAGCTGACGCGATCGCATCGGCTTGTTCTCGGCTGGCGTTCAGGGCGGTTTGAGCCGCCTCCCGTTCTTGGCGGCGTGAGGCGATGACTTGGGTGTCGAGATGGTGGCGTTCAGCCTGAAGCTGTTGCAGGCGTTGTTCCTGTTGCTGAATCTCGTCCTGGGTGGTTTGTTGGTGCGCCTCGGTATCCGTCAGGTTTTGAATAAGTTCTTGTTGGTGTCGTTGTAACTGGCGACGTTCGGCGTCAAGGCTTGCTAGGGTTGCGGCTACGGCGACTTGTTCCTCTTCGCCTAAGGCTTTGACACGGGCGTTGAGGGTTTCGAGTTGTTCCGTTCCTTGACTAATTTCGGATTCTATGGTATGCAATTGCTGGCTTAACTGGCGTTCATCTTGTTCTCCTTTCTCCATCAGAGACCTCAGATGAGCCACCTGTAGAGTTAGCGATCGCCATTTGAGGACGAGTTCCCACTGTTGTTTTTCTTGTAGTTCCGCCCGCAGTTTTTTGTATTTCTCCGCCTTAATCCGATCCGCCGCCAAGCGATCGCGTTGAGTGATGAGTTCTTTTTCAATAATCCGACAGCGATCTTCCCGTTCTTTTACTTCATTCAGGGTATCTTTCGTTTGGGTAATTTTGCGGTCAAAGGCGGCGACTCCGGCTAATTCATCAATAATCTGCCGCCGTTCCCGTGAGTTCATAGAGATGATCCCAGTGACATCCCCTTGTAACACCACATTGTAGCCTTCGGGATAGACTCGCAGGCGGTTGAGCTTTTCGTGCAGTTGAGTCAGCGTGCAGGATTCACCGTTGATATAGTAAGTTGAGGTGTAGGTGTTTTGCTTCGTCACCCGCAGCCGCCGTGTCACCATCCATTCTGTTGATTGGGGCGTTGAGGGTTGGAAGTTGGGATTGTCTTGCTCTGATGCTTCGGTTTCCTCTTCCTCGGTTTCTTCATCTGCATCTGATTCCGAGTTTTCCGGTATCTCTTCTACCACAAGAATATCGGGTGCGTCAGATAGGTCAAATGTCACCGTAACCCTGGCTTCAACTGTACTCCGTCGCTCTTTATTATGATTAACCAGATCAGGTAGACGTTCAGCCCGCATTCCCTTGGAACTGGATAGTCCTAGACAAAAAAGGAGAGCATCAAGGATATTAGATTTTCCTGACCCATTAGGTCCTGAAACCACAGTAAATCCGGGCAGCATTGGAATTTGAGTCGTGCCGCCAAAGGATTTAAAATTAGTCAGTTCCAGGCGCTTAACATGCACCATAGGTGTAGGTCAGTTCAGGTTCGCTGTATAAACTACCCAGACCTGCTATCGCAGAGGTCTGGGTTTTCAGTAGCCCTGAAGTCATCGAACAAGCCAAGTTGAACATACTCAACAGTTCGACTTAACTTGCACGACAACCCCGTGCCTCCAGGCTGGTTTATAGACAGCCCCACAAGTGCAATATTATTGGCTCC